>LJUQ01000004.1 GCA_001304505.1 Bacteroides sp. SM23_62_1 | reverse complement strand
TCATTCCATTCTTCCAGTATTCCATCATTCCATTCTTCCAGTATTTCACCTCTCCATTCTTCCAGTATTTCACCTCTCCATTCTTCCAGTATTCCACCATTCCATTTTTCCAGTATTCCACCATTCCATTTTTCCAGTATTCCACCATTCCATTTTTCCAGTATTCCACCACTCCATTTTTCCAGTATTCCACCATTCCATTTTTCCAGTATTCCACCACTCCATTTTTCCAGTATTCCACCATTGCATTCTTCCAGTATTCCACCATTCCATTTTTCCAGTATTCCACCATTGCATTCTTCCAGTATTCCACCATTCCATTTTTCCAGTATTCCACCACTCCATTCTTCCAGTATTCCAATCATATAGATTCCATACCCATGTCCCTGTTCCTTCGCAAATTATCTTTCACTCACCCTATGCCGTCCTGATTTTGGATAACACTTCTTTTTGTTAATAAATATTGATTGTTATTTTACACAGTTCATTGTCCGTTGCTTTTCCTGACCTCGTTTAGTTCACATGACGCCCCCTCCGGGGGCTTTTGTAGAGAGGATCATCCTATTGCTACAAGCATTCCGCTTCCTCCGGAAGCTTTTTCAGTATGTCAGTCAAACCTACCCTGTACCCTTAAGCTTTTGCCAGTCAACCTATTTCAGGAACTGACCTTCTTCATTCATTCTTCTTCATTCATCCTTCAACCTTCATCCTTCATCATTCATCCTTCATCATTCATCCTTCATCATCCCATTCCTTATTTAGGTTCGATTAATTGGTTGATTTTCTTCAATAATCTTATCTTTGCATAATTTTTTCAGAAAAATCTGTATGGATCAAATAAAAATCATATTCCCTGACGCTTCCATTAAAGAATACGATCGTGGTGTTACAGGATACAAAATCGCAGAAAGTATAAGCCAATCACTCGCCAGGGAAGTGTTATCAATTTCAGTCAATGATGAACTGTGGGATTTGACCCGTCCGATAAATCAGGATGCCAGAATTAAATTACATAAATGGGAGGATGAGGAGGGAAAACATGCTTTCTGGCATTCATCCGCCCATCTGATGGCGGAAGCATTAGAAATCCTATACCCCGGTACAAAGTTTGGTATAGGACCTCCTATTGAGCAAGGATTCTATTATGATGTGGATCCTCCGAATGGCAAAGTTATTACCGATGCAGACCTTCCTAGGATTGAAGCCAAGATGAAAGAACTGGCAGAAAAAAAGAATACTTACCAGAGAACTGAAATATCCAAAACTGATGCTCTTGATTTTTTTTCAAAGAAAGGCGATGAGTATAAAATAGAGTTAATATCAGAACTTGCAGATGGTTCAATCAGTTTATACAAACACGGGGGATTCACGGATCTCTGCCGTGGTCCGCACCTTCCTGACACGGGCAGGATCAAAGCAATTAAACTGTTAAGTATTGCCGGAGCCTACTGGAGAGGAGATATCAGCAGGAAACAACTAACAAGAGTTTATGGCATCACCTTTCCAAAGCAGCATATGCTTGATGAATTCCTTGAAATGCTTGAAAAGGCAAAGGAAAGGGACCACCGAAGGATTGGAAGGGATCTTGAATTATTTACTTTTTCGCAAAAAGTAGGGGCTGGTCTGCCCCTGTGGCTTCCCAAAGGAGCAATTCTGCGGCAAAAGCTTGAAAATTTCCTTAAAAGTGTACAGGTGAAGTATGGTTATGTGCCGGTTATTTCACCACACATTGGACAGAAAGAGTTATATATTACATCCGGACACTATGAAAAATATGGTAAAGATTCATTCATGCCAATGAAAACCCCTGTTGAAGGAGAAGAATTCATGCTGAAGCCGATGAACTGTCCGCATCATTGTGAAATGTATAAACATAAACCCAGATCCTATAAAGATCTTCCTGTCCGATACGCTGAATTTGGCACCGTCTATCGTTATGAGCAGTCAGGGGAACTGCACGGGCTTGTGAGATTGCGTGGATTTACACAGGATGATGCGCATATATTTTGCAGATCCGATCAGTTAAAAGAGGAATTTATTAAGGTCATAGACATCATACTTTATATATTCAAAGCACTGGATTTCAAGGATTATATTGCCCAGATTTCGCTCCGTAATCCTGATGATAAAGAAAACTATATCGGAAGTGATGAAAACTGGGAGAAAGCTGAACGTGCAATTATTGAAGCCACTGAAGAAAAAGGCCTGGAAGCTGTCACTGTTATCGGTGAAGCAGCTTTCTATGGCCCAAAGCTTGATTTTATGGTGAAAGATGTTCTCGGCCGGAAATGGCAACTGGGAACGATCCAGGTAGATTATAATCTCCCCGAACGCTTTGATCTGGAATTTGTGGGTGCTGATAACCAGAAACACCAGCCTGCGCTGATACATCGTGCTATCTTCGGCTCAATGGAAAGGTTCGTAGCGATCCTGATTGAACATACAGGCGGGAAATTCCCCCTGTGGCTTGTACCTGATCAGGTTGTCATTATTCCGGTAAGTGAAAAATTCAATGATTACGCAGAAAAAGTTTTAAATTTTCTAAATAATTACGATATTCGCACTCTGATTGATGAAAGGAGTGAGAAGGTGGGTAAAAAGATAAGGGACAATGAGTTAAAGAAAATTCCCTATCTTTTAATCGTGGGAGAAAAAGAACTGCAAAGTGAATCTGTTTCAGTAAGAAAGCAGGGAGAGGGTGATAAAGGATCGATGAAATTAAAGCAGTTTGCAGAATTTATCAGGAACCAGGAAGAAGAAGAGCTCAATATTAAATAATTGTATAACTAAAGAAGGAGGACTTACAAATAGCAGGAACACAATACCGTCCTGGGCGACACAATAAGGATCAACTACCCAGGTACAGGATAAACAACGAGATCAGGGCTCCGATGGTAAGAGTGGTGGGTGAAAATGTCAGTAATGTAGGCATTATCCCGCTCAGACAAGCCCTTGAAATAGCTGATGATCTGGAATTAGATCTGGTTGAAATTTCTCCAAAAGCCGATCCACCTGTATGTAAGATCATTGATTACCAGAAGTTCCTCTATCAGCAGAAAAAGAAACAAAAAGAAATCAGGGCCAAAACGGCAAAAATAGTGGTGAAAGAAATCCGCTTCGGGCCCAATACAGATGATCACGATTATAACTTCAAGCTGAAACATGCAAAAAAATTCCTAGAAGATGGCGCAAGGGTAAAACCCTATGTCTTCTTCAAAGGACGTTCAATTATATATTCTGAGCAGGGAGAGATACTTCTGCTGCGATTTGCGCAAGATCTTGAAGAGCTGGGAAAGGTTGAACAAATGCCTAAACTTGAAGGCAAAAGGATGACAATGTTGATCTCACCAAGGGTTGTGAAGGGGAAAAAATAATAACTTTTAAATTTTGAACGATGCCTAAAGTCAAGGTAAATAGTGGTGCAAAAAAGAGATTTTCCTTAACGGGAACAGGGAAAATTAAAAGAAAACATGCATATAAGAGCCATATTCTAACCAAGAAGTCTAAAAAAAGAAAAAGAAATCTTGGATATTTCGGAGAAGTCCATAAAACCGATTTGAAAAATGTAAAATTATTACTTGGAATGAAATAATTAAGTTCTTTGATTTATCCATTAACCAGAATGTCATAGCAACTAAGAATCCTATCCGTTTCAGCCTCATTAACCGGCATAGGCTAATATCCGGGAAATTCTGAACAAGAGGATCGCTTGCATTCATAAATTTCAAACAATGCCCAGATCAGTTAATACAGTAGCATCAAGAAGAAGGCGTAAGAAGATCCTGAAACAAACAAAAGGTTTTTTTGGATCACGGAAAAATGTTTATTCAGCAGCAATAAATACCCTGGAAAAGGGATTAATATACGCCTATCGCGACAGGCGAAAGAAAAAGGGTGATTTCAGATCACTCTGGATCCAGAGAATCAATGCAGCAACACGTGAATATGGAATGTCCTATTCAGAATTCATGGGAAAACTAAGGAAAAAAAATATCGCCCTGAGCAGAAAAGTTCTGGCAGATCTCGCTATGAATCATCCAAAAGCATTTGAAGCTGTGCTGAACGAAGTAAAATCATAATACTTATTTAGATTTTATTTTCACCGTTTCTTATCAATGAATAAAACCGCAGAGCAGACATGGATAATCCTTATTGCTCTGCGGTTTTATTTATTCATAATACTACAGAAGGAAGTATTTAAAAAAAAAATATTTTTGTATAATTAAGAAGTGTGAATAAATAAGACCGTTCAACCTGAAAACCATGAAAATTGCTATCATCGGTTATGGTAAAATGGGTAAAATGATCGAGGAGACTGCGATTGATATAGGGCATCAAATAGGCCTGGTCATCGACATCGAAAACATGGGAGATCTTACACCACAAAATCTTTCCAAACATGATGTTGCAATCGAATTTACTACTCCCGAAGCTGCCTTTGACAATATTTCTTTATGTTTTGATGCGCATATTCCCGTTGTTTCAGGCACAACAGGATGGCTTCAAAAATTTGAACAGGTCAGGGAAAGGTGCCTGAAAGAAAATCAGGCACTTGTTTATGCCTCAAATTTCAGTATCGGAGTTAATATCTTATTTGCCCTAAACCGCTATCTTGCCCGGATCATGGATAGTTACAACCAGTATAAGCCAGCTATCGAGGAGATCCATCATACCAGAAAGCTTGATGCTCCAAGTGGAACGGCAATTTCCCTTTCGCAGGGAATACTTAAAGAAATAACCCGGTATGATGACTGGAAACTTACTGATAAGCCAAATGCACGAACCATCCCGGTTAAAGCTATCCGTGCAGATAATATTCCAGGCATACACGAGATTACCTATGAATCTGATTTCGATACATTATCTATCAAACATTCAGCAAAAGGAAGAAAAGGTTTTGCAATAGGTGCGCTGCTGGCAGCAGAATTTATAAGTGATAAGAAAGGGCTTTACTCAATGGAAGAAGTTCTCAACCTTACATAATGACATCATTTTGATAATCAACAAAAAAAATATAACTAAATTCATTGTTGCCGGTGTTATCTACAGCTTGGTTGTTGTTTGGTTTGGATTTTATTGGCTGTTACTCGGTCTTCTATTGATTTTTGATGCATATTTTACAAAACTGATTAGCTGGAAATATCCCCGAAAGATCCTGTCACAATTCAGATTATTACAGGAATTCATTGACTGGGCAGGCACCATATTGATTGCCCTGATCTTTGTAATTATTATCAGGACTTTTATCATAGAAGCCTATACTATACCAACCCCATCAATGGAAAAAACACTCATGGTTGGTGATTATCTTTTTGTAAGTAAAATCAGTTATGGTCCGAAACTTCCGAATACACCTCTCGCATTCCCTTTTACACATAACACAATGCCCATCTCTCATAAGAAATCTTACAGTACAAGGATACAGTGGCCATACAAACGGCTTGCAGGTTTGCGCGATATCCGTTATAATGATGTTGTTGTCTTTAATTTCCCTGAGGGAGATACAGTAGTTAACCAGTTTCCCGATCAGAACTATTATAGTCTTTTGCGGAACTACGGTCGAAATTCTATTTTGAACCAGTATGATATTATAACACGTCCTGTTGATAAAAGGGAAAATTTTGTCAAACGTTGCGTAGGTCTGCCAGGTGATACGTTAAAAATTCTGCATTCTGTTATTTATATCAACAACCAAATTCTGAAAGATCCTGAAAGTGTACAATTCAATTATTATGTAAGGACAAATGGTGAACAGATTGGTACAGATAAACTTGAAAATTTTGAAATTACTACCACAGACAGGCTATATAATCCTGACCACGAAAGTTATGTCTTCGCCCTCACCAGGAAACAGGCCGAAAATATTAAGGATCTCTCGGGTATTTCAACAGTAACCAAACTGGAAAACACCAACAGGCAGCTATCCTACCTTTCCTATTTCCCTTACGATCCCAATTTTCTTTGGAATGAAGATAATTTCGGCCCCCTGATAATTCCAAAAAAAGGAATGACAATAGCACTAACACCAAGGCTACTTCCCCTGTATAAAAGGATTATTCTGGTATATGAACAAAACAAGGTGGAACAGAGGGACAACATCATTTATATTAACAATAGCCCGGCATCCTCCTACACATTTAAAATGAATTATTATTTTATGATGGGAGATAACCGGCATAATTCAGCAGACTCAAGAATCTGGGGTTTTGTGCCTGAAGACCACATTGTCGGAAAAGCCATTTTAATATGGCTCTCAATTGATAAAACCAAGAGTTCATTTAAAAAATTCAGATGGAATCGAATGTTCAAAAGAATTTCCTAACCACGTATAAAAGGATTGTTGCTTTTCTGAAAAATAAATATTTCAGATTTGGCTTTACTTCAGTAATATACATTTTGTGGGTTGTCTGGCTGAAAAATTACTGGTTTTTCTTCGGCGTGGCAATTATCTTTGATATATATATTACCAAAAAAGTCAACTGGGCTTTCTGGAAAAAACGAAATCAGAAAAACAGTGTCTGGATAGAATGGCTTGATGCACTGATATTTGCTGTAATAGCTGTTACAATCATCAATATTTTTCTCTTTCAGAACTACAAAATACCCACCCCCTCTATGGAAAAATCCATGCTGGTGGGGGATCATTTGTATGTCAGCAAGGTCGCATATGGACCCCGGATGCCTAATACACCATTGTCTTTCCCGTTTACCAATAACACGATGCCCATTATCAAAACCAAATCATATCTTGAATGGATTCATCGGCCATATAAGCGACTTGCTGGTTTTGGAAAGGTAAAGCGGGATGATGTTGTGGTATTCAATTTTCCCGCAGGTGATACAGTTGTTCTGGTACATAGTGAAAGAAGTTATTATTCCATTGTGAGAGATTATGCTGATCAGATCCGGGAAGCCGATAAAATAAGAAATAATCCTCTCAGAACCTGGGAAGAATATCTTAATGAGGGAAGGGAAAGGGTCTGGAATGATTTTGAGATCGTTTCAAGACCTGTCGATAAAAGAGACAATTATATCAAACGATGTGTTGCGATCCCCGGCGATACACTAAAGCTTATCCACGGACAGATTTATATTAATGGGCAACCTTCAGCCAATTATAAAGGCAACCAGCACAGGTATTTTGTGGTAACCGATGGAAATCCGATCAATCCCAAGCGGTTTGACCAGCTCGGCATTGCACGGGATGACAGGGAGCAAATGGGAAATACATATATCCTGCCTCTTACAGACGAAAATGTTGAAACACTCAGAGGATACTCCAATGTTATCAGCATAGAAAAATATGAATCCCTTGAAAACATTTATAATTTCCAGATATTCCCTCATCATCCCAATTATCCATGGACACTTGATAATTTCGGACCACTATGGATACCCGAAAAAGGGGCAACCATTAACCTGGATCATGATAACCTGCCACTTTATAAAAGAATCATAGAAAAGTATGAGGACAATAAACTGGCTATCATTGACAGCACCATCTATATTAATGGTGAACAAGCCGATCATTATACCTTCAGGATGGATTATTATTTTATGATCGGGGATAACCGGCACTATTCATCCGATTGCCGGTACTGGGGATTTGTCCCAGAGGACCATATCCTTGGAAAGCCCAAATTCATCTGGTTATCACTCGACAAGGATAAAAAATTCCTGGGTAAGATCCGGTGGAAAAGGATGTTCAAATCAACAGATAAAATCTGATAGCTCCTGTAACTGACACATTCTGATATCTGCTGGAGCTGTAAAACTCTGATATCCACTAGATCAGTCAAACTCTTAAGCCTGCCAAAGCAGTAAAACTGTGATATCCGTTAGATCAGTCAAATTCATATGCCTGCAAAAGCAGTAAGACTCTGCTTTCCGTTAGATCAGTCAAACTCTTATGCCTGCTATAGCAGTAAGACTTTTCTGCCTTCAAAGCAGTTAAACTCTGATACCTGTTAATGCAGTAAAGCACTTCTATCTTCTAATGCAGTTAAATTCTGGAAGCTTCTAAAACGGAAAATCCTCTTCGATTGCCGGTTGCTCAAGTTCTTCCTCTTCAGGCTTCTTTGCAACCTGATGTATATAGTGTCCATCGACATAAATTGCCCTGAAAGGCCTGGTCGGACATGCATGTTCACAGGCTCCGCATCCCACACAGATTTCCGGTCTAATTTCCGGTATTGTAAGATTTCCCATAAAGGGAACCATCCTGACAGCTTGGGTGGGACAGTGTTCCGAACATGAACCACAGGCTGTATGATCAGTATATACCACACAGTTTTCGAGGATCAGGCATACCTGCCCTATTTGAACTGTTTTCTTAGCCTCTGCTGAAAGTGAAAGGATTGCTCCCGACGGACATACTTCACTGCAAATAACACATTCTTCATTGCAGTAATTGGTTTCATAATCCATATGAGGTTGCATTAAGCCGGTTATTCCATATTCAAGAAATGAGGGCTGCAAGACTTGTGTTGGACAGGCACTGACGCATAAATGACATGCCGTGCACGTAGATGTATAATGTCCTATGCCCAATGATCCCGGAGGGGTAACTGCAAAATGCTTTTCAGGTTCTATTTCAGTGGGTTGCTTATTCTGAGGAACATCCTGGGCTGATAAGGATTTTCTCAATCCAAAAATGCCGGTAAATAGTAATCCTATGGATGCAATAACCTTTCTCCTGCCCTTATCCAATTCAGGATTTGCAGCGTTTTGTTTCCCCGGATTAAGATATTTGATCGCATCCTCAGGACAGATACTGATGCAGTTATAGCATCCGACACACCTTGAAAAGTCAACTGTAAGATCCTTTATGCTGATGCAGGTCGATTTACAAGCAAAACTGCATTGACCACATCTGGTACATCGATTGTCAATGATCTGGATACGAAACAGGGAAATACGTGCTAAAAGTCCAAGAAGTGTTCCAACCGGGCAGATCGTGTTACAATAGAGCCTCCCCCGTTTCAACGACATCCAGGTTATAAGTACCAGAATAAAAACGGTAAATATAAAAGTTACCGGCACGGCATAGGATATTTCTTCAGGATAAAGAAAATAAATCCGCACTTTCTCCAGGATCCATGCACCCGCATTATTTAAGCCAATGTAAAGAGGCTGCAGAAGATTTGAAATGATCCGCCCGAAATTACTGAAAGGATCAAGCAATCCAATGAAAAAAACTGTTCCTGCAAGGAATGTTATAACCGGTAAGGCAAGGAAAGGGTATCTCAGATAATCAAGCGGCCTTGAGAATTTATACCTGAATTTCTTCTTTATTTTTTTTTTGAACCATAAAATAATATCCTGCAGAATTCCTAAGGGACAAATAGCAGAGCAATAAATCCTTCCAAATAATACTGTCAGAACAAGAATTATTATAAAACCAAGATATGTTATACTGAATACAGTAATAAACTTCAAAAAGGAGGGAATAAACTGAAGAAAAGTGATTGAATCATAAAAGAATTCCGGGAGTAATTTCCTGAAATCAAGAAAGATGAAAACAAGAGAAAGGAAAAAGACCAGGGCCACGACAACCCTGATCTTCTTAAGATGGGCCTGTTTCATTTAATCAGATAGTTATTCTGTTGATCGAGAGACCTGTAAGATCTGATTTACCAACTCCCATTTCACTGGCAATCCGAATATGGCCTATCTGTTCAGGTTCCTTGCCAATCAGTTTGGCTGCTGCAGCATCAGCGGCGACAATATCTTCTGAAATAATCAACGATTTCATTTCGACAACGTCTGATAAGGATACACCTCTCGGGCCGTTTCTTTTCATAACACGGTATGCGTCAACAACATTTAAAGTTGGTTTAATCTCGGAGGCATAATCGGCAATGCACTGGTGAAGATCATTGCCATGCCACCATTGCCGGTCCCAATTCGTTCCCATCAGGTTCTTCATGGAAATTGTCAGAATAGAGCCACCATGAGTTTTCAGGATCGGTACATTGATAAACACATCCGACTCCAGGATAAGTTCATGGACTTTATCAGATTTCAGTTTACGGCCATTCCTGATGGTTACCTGGTGATAGTAGGATTCACTGTTACCGGCAACAATCTTCGCACCTGCATCCTTTGCAGCTTTTTCAATACCGCTGTTACTGTATGTTCTGGTCCATTCATTGATCGTGTGGTCAAAGACATACACAGTTTTTGCACCGGCAGTTAAACAATGCTCTACAATCCTAGCCACCAGTGCCGGATTTGTATTTGCACCACGTTCCGGAGGTCCATCCCACCCGATATTCGGTTTAATTACTACGGTCTGGTTTGGCTTTACATAACTTTTTATGCCTCCTAGCGATAAAATCGCCTTGTCGAACATTGTTGCCGGATCTCCTCCCCTTACAGCAACAAGATCATATGACTGTTCTGCAGATGTCCCTCCAAATATCTTATTATATGAACCCAATGCCATTGCTGAACCGCCGATAATCCCGGCTCCGATTCCATTCTTAATAAAATCTCTTCTTTTCATATCTTACATTAGTTTATTGATCCTCAGCTGATTAACAGATTTCCTGACTGCAAAGTTAAAACTTTAAGTTCATAGTAATCCACAAACCTCGTTCCAAACATCATAATTTGAAAGATTCTAAATAAAGGCTTAGAGCAGGGAGTAGGGAGCAGGGAGCATTTTTATCAAAAAAGACTAACTTTACAGCCTTGATATTTTACCTGTTTAATTTCATGATTTTTTTGTGATGACTGTTCTGTATTACGATTGCTTTTCGGGGATCAGCGGCGATATGAATCTTGGAGCCCTGATTGATCTGGGTGTTGATCCGGATCATCTTAAATCTGAATTACGCAAACTGAATCTGGAAGGTTTTAAGCTGGAATGGGTAACTGACAGCAGGAAGGGAATTTCCGGGACGCGGGCAATCGTTAAAATAAGCGAGGGGCCCGGAAAAACAGAGAAATCCGGCAAACATGGTCAATCAGGCCCTCACCACGGGTCAGAGAATCATGATCATTCTGATCACAGGAACCTGGATGATATAAGGAGAATCATTGAAAACAGCCGTCTCAATGAATTCATAAAGAAAAAAAGCCTTGAAATATTCCAAAAGGTAGCTGAAGCCGAAGCAAAGGTCCATGGAAAGTCTGTTGATGATATACATTTCCACGAGGTCGGTGCCATCGATTCCATTGTGGATATTGTAGGCGCTGCGATATGTATTGATTACCTTAAACCTGACAGAATTATTTCTTCAAGCGTTGAACTGGGTGGTGGTTTTGTAAAATGTGCACATGGTATTTTGCCGGTTCCTGCTCCTGCAACCGTTGAAATACTTAAAGATATCCCTGTTAAATACGGGGCTGTTCAATCGGAAACTACAACTCCGACGGGTGCAGCTATTCTTGCCGTTTTCACTGATCAATTTTCAGATAAACCGCATTTCAGGATACAAAAAACTGGATACGGAATCGGGGAAAGGGATCATGATATACCCAATGTCCTCAGGGTTCATCTTGGTATGCTTGAAAGCCATTCCGGTTCGGGAATTGAAATGCATACTGCCTCCCTTATTGAGTGCAACATTGATGATATGAATCCTGAAATCTTTGGTTTTATCATGGATCAGTTATTTGAAAAGGGGGCTGATGATGTATTTATTACACCGATCATTATGAAGAAAGCCAGGCCAGCCTCAAAACTGAGTGTTTTATGCAGCGAAACGATTGAGAACGACCTTACTGAACTTCTCCTCACTCATACCACAAGCCTGGGCGTGAGGAAATATACGGTGGAAAAAACATTGCTAAAGCGGGAATACCAAAAACTTCAGACCAAATATGGTCCGGTAACATTAAAAACTGCGATCTATAAGGGGAAAAAACTGAAATCCAAACCTGAATACGAAGACTGTGTAAGGCTGGCAAAGGAACACAACATACCTGTCAATGTTATATACCAGGAAATTAACAGGCTTATAGCAAACCTATACCCCGATGGTGATTAAAGGAGATCAAAAATATACACAGCTAGTAAATTATCTGAAGCAGCTGGGTAATGCTGCCCTGGCATTTTCAGGAGGAGTTGACAGCACATTCCTTTTGAAAGCATCCGTCGATGCTCTAGGGGATAAAGTTCTTGCTATAACAGTTAACTCACCATATATACCGGACTGGGAAATTGATGAGGCAAAAAAAATTGCTGTACAATTTGGAGTGCGGCATATCATCCTGGAAGCACCACTATCAGACCAGATTATAAACAATCCCACGGATCGCTGTTACCTGTGCAAGACTTTTGTCTTTTCAAGGCTCAGGGGTGTGGCAAAAGAACATGGATTTACAAATATTATAGACGGAACAAACAGCGAAGATTCCGAGGATGAACGACCGGGAATGAAAGCATTAAGAGAGCTGGATGTTAAAAGCCCGCTTAAGGAAACCGGATTTACAAAAAAGGATATCAGGAGATATTCATGGATCAACAACCTGCCGACATGGGATAAGCCAGCATATGCATGTCTGTTGACGCGAATACCATATAACAATCCTGTGGAAAAAGACAATCTCAGGCGCATCGAAAAAGCTGAAAAGTTTTTGATCGATCTGGGTATTCGCTCTGTCCGGGTTAGGGTGCATGATGATCTTGCGCGAATTGAAACAGAACCAAGCCTGATAAACAAAATATTCCAGGAGAATCTGATGGAAAAAATAAGCGGGGAGTTGAAAAGTTATGGATTTAAATACGTGACTCTTGACCTGGAAGGATACAGACCGACTAATTAATAGATCTTAATGTATAATCTCAGACCATGAAAAGTGAATCGATCAAACATATTCTCAATTCCGTAAGCAATGGTACATTATCTGTAGAAGCTGCACTTGAACAATTAAAGGATCTTCCCTTCAAGGATCTCGGACATACCAAAATAGATAATCACCGGGAATTGCGAACCGGTTACCCGGAGATTATTTACTGTCAGAACAAAACCGTTGAGCAGGTTCAGAGCATCATGGAATATATGGCCACCAAAAAAATAAATATTTTAGGCACACGGGCCAGCAGGGAAATGTATGAAGCAGTTAGACAATCCATTCCTCACGCCAGGTATCATGAACTTGCCAGGATCATCACTGTCGAAAATGAGAAAAGGAAATCCACCAGGACATTTATCGCAGTACTTACTGCCGGCACATCCGACATACCGGTAGCAGAGGAAGCAGCAGTAACAGCTGAGATTTTTGGTAACCGGGTAAAGCGATTCTTCGATGTGGGTGTTGCCGGTATCCACCGTTTATATAAAAATATGGAGCAAATCAGGAAGGCAAGGGTAATCATTGTTATTGCCGGAATGGAGGGTGCCCTGCCAAGTATCGTTGGCGGCCTTGTTGAACAACCTATTATCGCTGTTCCAACCAGTGTGGGTTACGGGGCTAACTTTCAGGGCCTGTCAGCCCTCCTGGGCATGCTCACGAGCTGTGCTGCAGGAGTTGCCGTCGTGAATATCGATAATGGCTTTGGTGCAGGATATATGGCAAGTATGATAAACAAGCTTTAGGAAATAATAAAAATCTGTTCCTCACCCTGAAGTATCAATTTTGATCAGACTATGAATGAACGGACCGCCTTATTATCCATGACCTATTTTGGCCCAATCCACTACTTCACAAAGTTCCTGCTGTATCCTGAAATCCGCATTGAAAGATATGATAACTATACGAAGCAAACCTACCGGAACCGTTGTGTTATTTACAGCTCAAACGGAAAATTAACCCTCAGTATTCCGGTCCTGAAGGGTGATGAACATAAAATCCTTACGAAGGATATAAGAATCGACAACCAGAAACAATGGCAAAAACTTCACTGGAGAGGCATTGAATCTGCATACAGGTCCTCCCCTTTTTATGAATATTATATTGATGGTATTGCCCGATTCTATGAAAAGCGGTATGATTATCTGTTTGATTATAACCTGGAGATCCTTTATGCAATCATAAAAATGCTGGATGTTGAGGTTACTATCGGCTTTACTGATGAGTATATTGCTGATAATCATGGAAATTTTGAAGACATGCGAGAGTTGATTCATCCTAAAAAGCCATGTCTTTCCGATCCAGCCTTTTCACCGGTTGGTTACGACCAGGTTTTCAATTCCAGGCATGGTTTTATTCCTAACCTGAGTATCATTGATCTGATATTCAATGAGGGACCCGGTGCTGTTGAGATATTGAAAAAGAGTATTATTATATCCTAAAAAAGGGAGCTGTCTCAAAAGTTAATTTTCACGCAAAGTAAGCAAAGATAAACATCAAGTTCACAAAGTTTAAATATTTATTAATCAATGCTTCGCGTTCTTTGCAATAACTTTGCGAACTCTGCGTGAAGACTCATATAAAAGTTTTGAGACAGCCTCCTTTTTATCCTTATATTATATCTTGTTAGAATTTAAATCCGAGGGTTGTCATAAAATTCAATTTCCTTCCGTCAATTGTAGCATTGAAAGCATCTTCATCATAAAGATCATATTTATACGCATTACTGATATTGACTGCACCGAAATCAAAGAAAAACTTTTCGCTTCTGAAACCAAATCCTCCTGCATATAACATATTATATGTATTGATTCCGGGAATATCATCCACATATGGACTTCCGTAGAAGGCAATTCCTGCTCTGAGATAGAATGGTTTGATAACAACTTCAGCCCCGGCACGAAGGTTGGATGTTAATTTATAAATATCCTTTATACCCTGGTTTACGTCAATAAAATCTTCGATGTACCCGCTGTTCATATTCATTGTGGAATAATCAACAAGTTCGTAATCAAGATTGATCGTAGCAATTTTCGGTATCTGGAAGCCTACACTTCCGATAGCCCTGTAAGGCGTTCTGAGCCAGTATTCAAATGTATTAACAGGTGATTCTTCATGGGTTTCTGATACCTCATCGAATGTCCCCCGTAATTCCGTATTAAACTCCTCTCTGATCTTATAGAATGTTGGAATATGAAATGCGGCCCCGATGCGGATAAGGCTGATGGGGCGGATGATCATTCCAAACTTGGCAGAATAGCCTGTCCCGAATACATTCAGATATTCACCAAACCGGAAGGAATTGAAGTAATCAATGGAACCCAGGTCATCTTCTTCGAGTGTAACAATATCCTGGCTGAATCGCAACTGGTCAATACCGAAAGTGGCTCCAAAATAGACCATGTTGCTGAAGTTTGTACCCACTCCAAAGGTATACTCTCCCATACCGCCTCGTTCATTGATTGTCTGCCTTTGAAATTGTCCATATCCCGAATAGTTGATATCATTCTGGTAACTGAGTGCGGAGCTGTCGTAATAAATCAGATCGGCATACCATGCAAGCTCCTCATAAAAAGGATCCAGGTTATCCGGATTGAATGGGCCGGCCCCATTTGCATAGTTAACAAAATTGTCGAGGTATGAACTGCTTGAAGAACCACCGTTTTCAGGCCGTTCAGTGGAGACAGGTGGTGTAACCGCTGGCATCCTGGCCTGCAAAATAACATTCCTGTGAAAGTTATTCAGCCTGTTATATCCCACACCGAAAGAGACTGACACAAAACCATTATCTTTACCTGTAAGATGTGTTGTAACAATACCCAAATTATTAAGGAAAAACTGGTTCTGGATATCGCTTGTTTCCTGTCCAAGGTATGATCCTTTTGTTTTATCAAATGAAAGGCTTGGTGAAAGTGTAAATTCCGTTGTCCTGAAAACACCCAGTCCTGCCGGATTAATGCTAAGTGATCCAAAATCACCGCCCAGTGCTCCGAAGGCACCTGCCATACTGGATACCCTTGTCGTTCCCCCGAAATAATTCCGGGAATATCGAAGGGCATCTGTTTCATTTTGTGCTATAACCATTAATGGTGTTATCAAAATGGTTAACAGTATTGAATATATGTTTTTCATTTCTCTGTATGTTTTAAATTACATATGGGGAATCCCTGAGCCACGCTGGCTTTATGATTCCAAATGATTATGTTTCAGTCGATTACCTTCTAGCTCCGCTGCTCCTTGAAGATGAGGAAGAAGACGATGATCTGCTACCGGAAGATCCACTATAACTGCTGGAAGATCTGCTCGACGATCCGCTATAGCTGCTTGAAGACCTGCCTGATGAACCACTATAACTTCTGGAACTGGAACCACTGCTGTAACTTCCTGATGACCGGTAACTTGAACTACTCGGCCTGGAGTATGAAGAACGGCTTGAGCTGGATCCTGAACTTGAACTCCTGTATGTGCTGCTACTGCTTCTGTTGGTACTTCCGCTTGAACTGCTACTGTAAGAGCCGGAACGGGAACTGCTGTTGTAGCTGGGTTTATATGTAGTAGTAGGTTTACTGTAGCTGGGCGTATAGCTCCTTCTTACAGTACTGGTATTTTGTCCTGACGAACTGACCCTCCCACTGGTGTTACTGTTGGAATAGCTACTCCTGTTGGGTACATTACTCCTGGTTGTTGTAATATTGCCCCTGTTTTGTGACGAATAGGAGGTAGAGGTACGTGACCTGGTCATATTAGTTGAACTGTTCTGTGAACTTGTTGTTCTGTTTGAAGAACTATAGTTTCCAGTTCCCGTACGCGTATCCCTGCCAGTGATTGCTGAACTTCTTCCCGAATTAGTGACTGTAGTATTCGTTGAGGAAGGCCTGGTAGTTTTTGTTATACCTTCGGTTGAGGTTGTGGTTGATGTCCTCGTACCCCGCGAGCTGATAATATTATCGCTTCCTCTGCCACTGACCTGACCTGTATTATTTTCATTTGGAGTGTTATATCCATGTCTTGAAACCCTTCTTCCGTATATGTTATCCCTGCCATATCCATAACGGTAATCGGCATATGAATAGTAGTAAGGATAATATCCACCACCCCAGTAGTAGCTATCCCGGTAACCATTCCAGTAGCCATGGCGATAACCTGACCAGTAACTACCATAGTAAGGATAATGCCATCCGTAATACCAGCTGGAATAATATGGCCGGTACCAACCCCATCCCCAGCCATAGGAGAAGCTCATATGAAAGCCGGGGCTCCAGCTACTGTAGTACCAGGGATCATAGTACCAGGAATCATAATACCAGGGATCATAATAAGAGTAACTACCGTAATACCAGGGATCATAATAAGAATATCCTATATAGGGAGAGTGGAACCTTCTTATCCTGGTGGCATATGAATAATTATCCTGGTAGACATCCCCGTAATAATAATGATTATTTACAACAGGCTGGTCATTAGGATCTTCATAATAGATGTACTCACTTTCGCCGGACTCATCGTAATAAACAGTATCTGCCTGCTGGAATGACTCATCAGCTGGAATATCTGATTCAGATAAATACTGGTTTTCCAGTTCCATTCTGTATTTTTCATAATCACTCACTTCTTCCTCTTCACTGATCGGTGTTTGAGCCTGTACCTCCTGCTCCGGTTGGGTCATTGTCAAAACTTCAGGATTTGACCTGCTTTCTGTAATGACAGCCTGTTTTTTTGCATCCCGCGGTGTATAGTAAAGATCATCATACTCCGCTATTCCGGCTCTGTAGGTTGAAGAACATGCACCTAAAAAAACTGCCAGAACTGTCAATATGGTAAGTTTGGTTTTCATTGTTCACCCTCCTGGTTGTTTTTGTTTTGTTTTTCTGTTTTTATGGAGTGCAAATACTGTACCAAATATTTTCAACCACCGTTCCAAATTTTCCATTATCCATTACAGAATTTTACGACAGTACTATATTACGAAGAAATGAACACAAATAAAAATGAATTATGGTTAATATGTAAT
Source organism: Bacteroides sp. SM23_62_1 (assembly GCA_001304505.1). Taxonomy (GTDB): domain Bacteria; phylum Bacteroidota; class Bacteroidia; order Bacteroidales; family SM23-62; genus LJUQ01. The sequence continues at coordinate 31,130 of LJUQ01000004.1, read as the reverse complement.
AAGGGAGGATTATGAAGTCAGAACAAAGACTTTGATATTTAATTTTTTAGATATCCGGAATACACGCTCGGCACATCATAATAAAAAAGAATAAAAATCCTTCGCCTGTAGAATTAAACAACCACATCGGGCTCAAAATATTTTTTTTATTATTTACTTTGCAGTTTCCTCTAAATCATCAAAATTCAACAGGATACCATTAAAAGATGCCAAAAGAACTTACAACAAGAGCTGAAGATTATGCGCAATGGTATAATGACCTGGTAATCAATGCTGACCTGGCAGAGAATTCTGCGGTACGAGGGTGTATGGTGATCAAACCATATGGTTATGCTATCTGGGAAAAGATGCAGTCAGCACTAGACAGGATGTTTAAAGATACCGGTCACGCAAATGCTTATTTCCCCCTGTTTATACCAAAGTCTTTTTTCACAAGGGAAGCAAGCCATGTTGAGGGTTTTGCAAAAGAATGTGCTGTTGTCACACATTACCGCCTGAAAAATGATGAAAAAACCGGTGAAATGGTGGTTGATAAGACTGCCCGGTTAGAGGAGGAATTAATAGTCCGGCCTACATCGGAAACCATTATCTGGCATACGTATAAAAACTGGATTCAATCATATCGTGATCTTCCAATTTTAATTAATCAATGGGCCAATGTTGTCAGATGGGAGATGCGTACCAGGCTATTTCTCAGAACAACAGAATTCCTGTGGCAGGAAGGCCATACCGCCCACGAAACCAGGGCAGAAGCTATGGAGGAAACCCTTAAAATCATTAACCTTTACGCCGACTTCACAGAAAACTGGATGGGTCTGCCTGTTATCAGGGGCAGAAAGACTGAGAGTGAACGTTTTGCTGGTGCACTGGATACATATGCTATTGAGGCATTGATGCAGGACGGGAAAGCATTGCAATGTGGGACATCCCACTTTCTCGGCCAGAACTTCGCAAAAGCTTTTGATGTTCAGTTTACGAACAAGCATGGAAAACTGGACTGGGTCTGGGCTACATCGTGGGGTGTGTCAACAAGGCTGATGGGTGCCCTTATCATGGGGCACTCCGATGATAATGGGCTTATCCTGCCTCCGAAACTTGCTCCCACACAGGTTGTCATCATTCCAATCTACAAGGGCAATGATGAACTGGATGAAATTAGTAAAATAGCGCAGCATCTGAAAAAGAAACTGGAAGAGGACAGTGTCACGGTGAAATATGATGACCGTGACACGCATAAACCCGGATGGAAATTTACCGAGTATGAAATGAAAGGTGTACCGGTAAGACTTGCTCTTGGCCCCCGCGATATAAAAAACAAAACCATTGAGGTAGTGCGCAGAGATACGCTTGAAAAAATATCAATGCCGCAAGAAAATATTATTGAATACGTGAAAAAATTACTGGAGGATATTCAAAGCAACCTGTTTAAGAAAGCTCTTGTATTCCGGAATAATAATATTTTCAAAACGGATAATTACCAGGAATTTAAGGATATCTTACATGAAAAGGGAGGTTTTATCCTTGCACACTGGGATGGATCATCTGAAACTGAAAACCTGATCAAAGAAGAAACCAAGGCAACAATCCGCTGTATTCCCATGGATGAAGAGCAGGAGAAAGGTAAATGTATTTTTTCTGGAAAAAATTCATCTCAAAGAGTACTTTTTGCAAAGGCCTACTAGCAGGATTGAAAGTTGTACCAAAAGAGTATTAAAAACGTGTTGTGCTATTAAAGACGATAATATTGATAATCACCTTTATATTGGGCCGCGCCGTTGGCGCGGCCCAATATAAAAATATAACATTCAACAACATACATTATTTAATAGCACAATGCGTTATTAAAAATGAATATTTAAAGGGCCTATGAATAACCTGGCTCTTAGAATCTCAAATTTTAGATAATCCTCTTGGTTTTTAGTCAAGTCATCTATAAGATTCAAATATTATGGAAACCCAAGACCTGAAAAATAAAATCCTTGAGACCATACAGGGAAAATCCACGTTGAAACAGAAAGTTTATGACAATACCCTTCATTCCTTTAATTTGCTTAAAGAGGTATTGCAGGAACTTTGTGATTATTATAATAATCATCTCACTGAAGCCGATAACAGGGTTCTACTTGAATATAAGGATAATGGAATCTTCAGTGCACAGGTTAAAGTAGCAGGTGATCTCCTGATTTTTGGAATGCATTCCAACGTTTTTGAGTTTGACAGGGAACATGGTGTATGGAAAACATCTTATGTACAGTCTAACAGGCTGGCCTCATATTGCGGTATCATTAATATATATAATTTTCTGTCCGATTCGTTTAAATATAATCGCTGGGATGATCTTGGCTACTTAATAGGAAGAATCTTCATAAACAAGGAAATGCATTATTTTGTGGAGGGAAAACGACAACTTGGATTTTTCTATAATAATTTTGGTAAAGATATACTGGACAAGAAAGCTCTTGCAGATATTGCGAACCTTGCAATCCATTATTCACTTGAATTTGACCTCCTGGTTCCTCCATATGATGCGGTAAAGATTATAAACGTTGAACAAATCAGCCAGAGAATTCAGTTTTCATTGATGAAAACAGGAAAAAGACTGGGATTCCGTTTTAATTCTGATGATGTCAGTGCAAATTCAAAAGAAAGTTAGCAATTTTCCTGGTCATATTTTAACACAAAATCTTACATAATCCTTGGAACCAAGAATTATATTATTCATCCTATCACTTCATTTAACCTCCCTCCCACTCAGGGCACAGATAGATTATAACCAGGCATTTGATACTGTAAAACTTGATAAGGGTTCAAAGCTGATTATCGGTCGGGATAAATACACTGCTCAAACTGATACATTTATAATCCTGCCTTCAGGGACGGAATACAAATTAAGGTTGAGTCGTGAGGCCAGTAGTGAGAATTTCTTTGATTCACTGGAAGTACGAGCAACAAGAAAGAGATGGACGTCAAAACTTCATAATGTGGTTATCACCGCACCAAAAAAAGAGGCTATTCTTGATACATTGCAGACATCTGAGAGCATTTCTCCTTTTTTACTTTTTGGTGGTAAGACTATCAGATCCATTACCATACAACAATTACAACCATTTGGGCCAACAATCCATGACACCTCCAGAATTGTTACAAGTTCGCTGGAACGATTCGGCAATAATCTCCATAACCAGACGCATGAAATAGTTATCAGGAACTACCTCCTTTTCCGTGAAGGGGATCGTTTAAATCCTTCCATTATTTCTGATAATGAGAGGATTATCAGACAACTATCATTTATTGAGGATGCCAGGATTTATATTAACGAAGTGCCGGGACAACCGGAATTTGTAGATATTATTGTCCTTGCAAAAGATGCTTTCTCCATTGGACTGGGAGGTAACCTGAAAGATTGGGATGCCGGCAACATTGAACTTTTTGAAAAAAATTTTGCCGGCTTGGGTCATCAGATCCATACTATCTGGCATTGGAATGCTGAAAAAAGCCCCTGGCTGGGATATGATTTTTTTTATATTATTAACAACATTAACCGTAGTTTTATTAACAACAAAATTCGTTATGCCAAAATCTTTGAGGAAGAAACTTATCAGATTACATTTGACAGGCGGTTTATTACCCCCAGCACCAAATACGCCGGAGCATTGGATCTGAGGCGGACCCAGGACCTCCATTATATTAGTTATAACGATACCCTTAAGCTCCCTACCGAGATCAGCTATAATCTCTCGGATATATGGTTTGGCAGGTCATTCGCCCTTACTTCAATAAGAAAATATACACCTAACAGGATTAATCTCGTTCTGGCTACGCGTCTGCAGCGTATCCATTATTTTAAGCGCCCCACTGTTACAGAAAACACATTCTATGACTATCATAACAGAACACTCTGGTTAACAAGTATTTCCCTTTCACAACAACAGTTTTACAGAAGCAACCTGATCTATAGCTTTGGCCGTACAGAGGATATCCCGCAGGGAACATTGTTGAATTTTGTATTCGGACCTGAATACGACGAATTTACGAGACGGTTTTATACAGGTATCAGCCTGTCCAGGGGAGAACTTCTGGCAAATTATGGCTATTTGTATACGAAAGCAGAATTTGGTGCATTTGTTAGCAAAGGTTTTTTTCCTGACCAGGGAATACTGCATCTGGAAGCTAATTATTTTTCCAACCTCTACATCATCAACAGGTTCAAAATCAGGCATTTTCTGAATGTTCAATACGTTAAGGGATATAACAGATTCTCTGATGAATATATTTTTATTAACGGGGACGATGGCATACGGGGCTATAAAAATGATGAGGTTAAAGGTACGCGTAAGGCAACAATGAATTATGAAGCAGTTATCTTTTCTCCCTATTATTTTTATGGTTTCAGGTTTGTCTTCTCCGGTTTCCTGGATCTGGGAGTGATATCATCCAGTGAACCCCTTCTCATCCAAAAAATCCATAGTGGCTGTGGACTGAGTATAAGAATCAGAAATGAAAGGCTTGTATTCGAGACATTATCTATCCGCATTGGCTATTATCCAACACTGGCTGACGACCAGTCCCCACTCATGCTCGATATCTCAGGAGAAAAGAGACTGAATCCGGAACATTTCCGGGTTAATAAACCTGATGTTATCCGGTTTAATTAATCAAGCATCCTTTTTTCCCATTTCTATTTTCTATAAATTTGTTATAGAAAGGAGGGAGTATGTTTGAACAATTCAAGGATTTTATTAAAGAAAAAAAGTTAATTCGTAAATCCGATAAAATCCTGCTAACAGTCAGTGGTGGAATTGACTCAATTGTGATGTTAGACCTGTTTATCCGGGCAGGCTATCACTGTGGTATAGCCCATTGTAATTTTGGCCTTCGTGGAGATGAATCGGATGGCGATGAGGATTTCGTTCGTCAGCAGGCGTATGAGCGTGGTATAAAATTCCATTGCAAGCGATTCAGTACGGAGGAATATGCTGAAGAGAATAAAATCTCCATTCAGATGGCTGCAAGAAAACTGCGGTATGACTGGTTTGAAAAGGTCAGGTTATCCCACTCCTTTCATTATATTGCTACAGCTCACAACCAGGATGATGTGATTGAAACATTCTTCATCAACATGATCCGTGGATCAGGTATACGGGGATTAACAGGTATCAAATATAAATCCGGACATATTATTCGTCCTCTTTTATTTTCTCCAAGAAGCCAGATTGAGGAATATGCAAACATGAATGAATTGACTTTCCGTGAAGATTCCTCCAACGCTTCCGAAAAATATACCCGTAATAAAATCAGACACAAGATCCTGCCCCTGTTTGAAAGCATCAATCCAAACTTCCGAAATTCTCTTATTGATACCATTCATAAATTAAGTGATACAGAAGATATCTATAATTTCGAGGTTAATAAAAGAAAGGGAGAGATGGTTGAAGAATCAGGTGATACTGTAACCATTAATCTTGAACATCTCAGGGATATACCCCACCGTCGTACATACCTGTATGAATTTCTTTCCGAATTTCAATTCTCTCCGCGTCAGATCAAGGATATTGATGAGGCTTTAACAGCCGGTTCAGGCAAACAATTCTTTTCCTCAACCAGCCGGCTGGTAAAAGACAGGTCAAAGCTCTTAATTACACCAATAGAGAATGAAGAGTACAGAAAATATTATATTGAAGATGGTACAGATTATATCTTTGAGCCGGTATATCTTGAATTCAATGTTATCAATCGTTCATCAACTTTTCAAATACCGCATGATCACCGTATTGCCTGCCTTGATTATGACCTTCTCACATTTCCACTGTTGATCAGAAAATGGCAATCGGGTGATTATTTTCACCCCCTCGGTATGAAACACAGAAAAAAACTGAGTGATTTCCTTGTGGATCAGAAATTATCCATTGTTGATAAAGAAAATCTGTGGCTTATCTTAAATAATGAAGATATCATCTGGGTTATCAATCGGAGGATTGACGAAAGGTATAAGATTACTGATAAAACACGAAAGATACTGAGGATTAAAGCTGTAAGATAAAAGACCACGCAGGGCATGTCTCGAAGTCATGCCCGAGTGGTTTGAATTTTTAGCCCTGGCCGGAAGTTTTAAGACCAACCAGGGCATGACTTGAGGTCGTGCCCTGGTTGGTTCATATCTTAATTGTCCTTTAAGATTACTCTATATTTTTTCTCAACTTCTCAAAAAAACTTTTTAATTCATCAAAGTCTCTGTTCCTGATAATTTTTATGAGATAATCAAGTTTTGCATTAATCTTCTCAACCTGTTCTGCTGCGTATGGACTGAAAAGAATTTCTGAAAGGAGGTAGTCATCTTCCGATAAAACACCTCTGGCTACATCCAGATGTTTCCTGAATGTAGTGCCCGGAGCCTCCTGTTTTTTCATACAGGCTGCGAAGACCAGAGAAGATGAAAAAGGTATTGATAAGGAATATGCGATGGTCTGATCGTGCTCTTCAAAGGTATATTCATAGATGTTCAGATTCAATGAACCATAAAATTTTCTGAAGAAATCTTTCCCCTCTTCATCTGATTCTTTGATGATAATGGCATTCTCACTGGCTAATTCCTTGATGTTTGCAAAAGTAGGTCCAAACATTGGGTGTGTGGAAACAAACCGCATACCAAAGCTTCTATAAAACTTCCAGAGGCCATTTTTAACAGAGGTAATATCGGCAAGAATGCAGTCAGATTTCAGAAAGGGCTGTACTTCCTGAAAAACAGCGATTGTATTATTCAGTGTAACTGCGTTAATAAGCAGGTCGGGATTAAATTGCCTGATCTCCTCATGACTTAGAAATTTGTGTGTATTGAAAAAGTATTTTAATTTATGTTTCTCCTTGTCATAAATACCTACTTCATAATCAAGGCAAAGTGATTCAACCAGCCATGAGCCCATTTTCCCGGCTCCAATAATTGCAATTTTCATGATTTCAGTTTTGGATTTTATCAATTTGTTGCTCAAGCAGCATAAAATCAGCTATGACCAGGGCGGAGCAGGCTTCAAGAACAACCGGTACCCTGAGGGCTATACAGGTATCATGCCTTCCCTCTATAGCCAGATCAACCATTTTTCCTGTTCTGAGATTGATTGTTTTCTGGGTTCTCGGTGTACTTGATGTAGGTTTCACCGCCACACGAAAAAGAATTTCATTTCCATTTGAAATACCTCCATTGATACCCCCGGCGTGGTTGGTTTTTGTTTTCCCGTCGGCACTGATCAGCGGATCATTATGTTCACTCCCTCTCATCCTGGCAGCTTTAAATCCTGATCCGAATTCAATACCTTTTACTGCAGGAATTGAAAATGCCAGGTGACTCATCACAGATTCCACCGAATCGAAGAAAGGTTCTCCCAGCCCGACAGGTACGTTCATAATCCTGCATTCCACGATTCCGCCAATTGAATCATTTTCTTCTATTGCCAGGTTTACGGCTGCGTTAATATCAGTACTACCACCTGCCTCGATAAGGTTTGCCTGACAGTGGACCGGTTTGATGATCTTTTTAGCTATCACCCCGGCTGCAACTAGTCCTGTGGTTAGCCTTCCCGAAAAATGTCCACCACCACGAAAATCCGCAAAGCCCCCATATTTCTTCAATGCCACAAAATCGGCATGTCCCGGCCTTGGAACTTCTGTGACACCGGAATAATCTGATGACCGTGTATCTTCATTTTTTATCAATATCCCAATCGGTGTACCTGTTGTAAAACCCTTAAATACACCACTTATAATCTCCGGCACATCTGGCTCTGTTCTTGGAGTTGTGCCAGGTATACCACTTTTCCTACGATTAAAATCTTCCGAAAAATCCTCAATGTCAAGAGGAATTCCGGCAGGACAGCCGTCCAGGATAATGCTAACTGCCGGACCATGTGATTCGCCCAGGATCGTAGTCCTGAGGATTCTTCCAAAACTGTTCATAACGATTAATTTATATTGAGACCATACTGTTCATAAAACACTCTCATCTCATCGCTTTTCAGCTGTCCGGATGCAGTGGCACTCGTCGCATCGGCAGAAGCATATGTAAATTCAGCACCAAGCAATGGGGCAACCAACCTCGATATCAATCCCTCTTTTCCCATTCCAATCGCAATGATTCCCTTTTCTCCGGCATATAAACCGACCAGGTTAGCCAGATCATGCTGATTATTTACCCTGCAGGCAACTTTCACAATATCTGCACCTGCTTTTCTGCATTTTCCGATTATCCGTTTAAGTTCCGCAAGTGGAGGTGTACCATCATGATTATGATAGGACACGATGATCTTGCACTGATGTATTTTTGCAAGTTTGATAAGATTTTGTTGCAGCCTGCCGGGCATCTCCAGCTCAATATCAAGATAGGTGGCTCCGTTGCGAACCGCTGTCTCAAGCAATACCTGGCGATCTTCATCGGAGTGATGACCCGGACGGCAGGTCGCTACTTTTCTGGATGGTAATGAAAACAGCTCCTCTACCTGTTCCTTTGTAAGGTCCAGAAGGTCAAGACGTAACTCAACACATTGTTCCCGGGAAATAATTTCCCGGCATTCCTCAAAGCTTTTGTATGCTATAACGGTACATATCATTCAGTATCTCCTTCATTATATCTATGTCTGTGAAGTGTACAAGAGATTTGCCAATCCCTTCCAGCAGGATTAGCTGAATTCCTGACCCTGCTTTTTTCTTATCCTTCCTGATCGCCAGAAACAAATCATTCGGATTAACTTCCATAGCCACCGGCAATCCTGTTTGCTGAGTCAGCGTTTTCAACCTTGATGAATCATCTTCCTTGAGAAATCCCAGTTTGACCGATACTGCTGATGCCAGATTCATACCAACAGCAACTGCTTCACCATGGGTTATACCTGTAATTTTTTCCAGGGCATGGGCAAATGTATGTCCAAAATTCAGTTTCATCCTCGCGCCTGTCTCATATTCATCCTCCTCGACGATGATGCACTTGTTTTTCACTGACCTGAAAACTACTTCCTCCAGGATTTCTGTTTTCATTGCCAGGATATCCTGGATATGTGATTCACAAAATTCAAACATATCCCTGTCCATCATTGCCCCGTATTTGATTACTTCAGCAATACCACCAATGTAGTCCTTCTTTTCCAGTGTCGTAAGCATTTTCAGGTCACAAACAACAAATTCGGGTTGCCTGACAACTCCTATGATGTTTTTAAATCCCATCAGGTTAATCCCATTTTTTCCCCCGATACTTGCATCGACCTGGGCAAGCAGAGTTGAGGCGACAAACCCGTAAGGGACACCACGCATATAGGTTGAAGCGATGAAACCTGCCAGATCACATACTACTCCCCCCCCTATGGCCAGGATAAAATCTTTCCTGTCAAGCTCATAATCCAGTAATTTCCTGTATATCACCGATGCCATTTCAAGGGTCTTACTTTTTTCTCCGGGTTCAATATCTATGATTAATCCTTCAGGAAATTCAGAATGGTATAATTCTTTGACATTCCGGTCGGTAATGATTACAAGCCGTCCGGAAGGGATGAGTTTACCGGCATCTTTCAGATGGCCTCCAATGATAATTCTGCACTTATCATGCTGTGTTTTCAGGTCAATTGTTCTCATTTTGCCCTGGATCAATATTCATAATCCTGTTCTGATGATTTATGGATTCCTGATGGATAGCCTTGAATACTTTTTCTATAAACTCATTGCTCAGTCCATGCCGTAAGCCCATCTTCAGTCTTTTGCTCAATATACTGTCCCATCTTTTTGCCTGTAAGATCGCAATGTTATGTATTTTTTTATATTGTCCGATTTCTTCGGCTATTGCCATTCGCTTATCAAAAATATCAATAATTTTATCATCCAGATCATCAATTTTTGCTCTCAGCTCGCCAATCGTGAGTAAAATACCGTTATCAATGTTGGGATCCCTGATAACCAGCCGGCTGAGAAGCTTATTCAGATTCTCCGGAGTTATCTGTTGATGCGAATCACTTAATGCTTTATCAGGATTTTCATGTGATTCAATAAACAGACCCTCGAAATTGAGATCCATAGCTTCCTGTGAAACTTCATATAATCCCTCGCGATTTCCACAGATATGACTCGGATCAGTCAATATAGGTAGTTCAGGTATCCGTCTTTTTAGTTCAATGGGGATCTGCCAGTGAGGATTATTTCTGAATCCGGAATTTTCATATGTTGAAAAACCACGGTGTATTGCTGCAATTCGCTTAATACCAACCTTATTCAGCCTTTCCATTGCCCCGATCCAGAGCTCCAGGTCAGGATTTACAGGATTCTTAACCAGAACAGGAATATCCATTCCTTTAAGTGTATCGGCAATTTCCTGAACAGCAAAGGGATTCGCTGTGGTACGGGCACCTAACCAGAGCACATCCACACCATACTTGAGCGCTTCATATACATGCTTGACATTCGCTACCTCAGTAGTGGTTAACATACCGGTCTGTTCTTTTACTTTCTTGAGCCATATAAGCCCTCTGGATCCAACACCCTCAAATGTATTTGGCCTTGTCCTGGGTTTCCAGATACCTGCTCTGAAAATCTTAATACCAGAAGCTGCAAGCTGTTTCGCAGTATTCATAACCTGTTTTTCCGATTCAGCACTGCAGGGCCCTGCAACAAGTATCGGCCTGTCAGGCTTTAATCCGTCAATGATGAAGGGCAGTAATTTCAATTTATCAGCCATGATTGTTATTATTAAAATTATATCTTAATCCGTTGTGATTCCAGCATAATTGTTACATTGTTGAATTGCTGCATTGTTAATTTATTATTTTATCGAGTTGGGTATTTATTACAATTCAGCCATTTAACAATTTAACCATTTATTTTGTGCTTCAGTTGTTGTTATATTTTAAATTAACGTGAGTTTGATATAAATTAACTAACAACTAAATGATTTATAGACTAATGCATATTGATGAAACAAGGGAATAATGGAATATTGGATTCTAATGATATACGATTTTTAAATACATTTCATTATTCCATCATTCCATTTTTCCATTATTCCATTTGTTATCAATAATTAAATTATTCATATTCAGTGCTTTATAATCTATTTTATACCGAACTGATGTTAAATTAATTACAAAACATTTTCTTCCAATCATGTTCATCACTTCAGACCCACACCTAACCTTGAACCAGGAACCGGGAACCGGAAACTCTTCAGATTATTGATCTTCCTTTCTCGTATTCCCCGAGGACACCTAGGTTGCTGGTAAATGGTTTAATTGCATCCAGGGATTGTTTGTACAAATTATATTCTTCAAATTCAACATCCACATAAAATTGATATTCCCAATCACGACCAATAATGGGCATGGATTGTATTTTTGAGAGATTAATATTATAGAAAGACAGAATTGACAGAATTTTGGACAGGCTTCCAATCTTATGTGCCAGTGCAAAGTGTATGGAGGCCTTATTGACCGAACCCGGTGCCATATCTTTGTGGTTATTTTCACCAATAATTAAAAACCTGGTATAATTCATTTTGTTTGTCTCAATCCCTGCCGCGATAATTTCAAGTTGATACTTTTCAGCAGCAAGTGTACTTGCAATTGCACCTACCCCATACATTTCATTGTCACGTATCTCTTTTGCACTCAATGCTGTATCCATGCTTTCGATGACCCGGATATTTGGGTATTCATCAAAAAAATTCTGGCATTGGAGGATGGCCATGGGATGAGAATAGACTTCTGATATATCTTTGATTTGTTGTCCTGGAAGTGCAACAAGATTCTGTCGGATCCTGAGATATATTTCGCCTATAATCTTCATTGTAGAATCCTGAAGAAGGTTGTAGTTTGGCAAAATACTTCCTGCCAGAGAATTCTCGATGGCCATAATGCCGAAATCAGCATTATTCTTTTTCAAAGACTTCATAACATCTTTGAAGGTATTTCTTGGCAATATTTCAATCTGTTCACCTTCAAAAAAGTAGTTTGCAGCGATTTCATGAAATGCTCCATAGCCGCCCTGAATCACAATCTTCTTTGGTACCATAGTGTAAAAGATATTATAAAAAAAATCCCGGACATTTGCCCGGGATCTTGATCTTTATGCATAACCTACTTATCCATACAATGCACCCGGGCTCTCAGATAGCTGAAAGAAATAATAATAAAAGAAAAAGAAGCTGAAATTCCCGGTATATTTGGTTTTTACTCTCATCATTATGACTAAAAAAAAATCCCGAAATTTCGGGACTTTTCATTTTTATTCCATATTATTGAATTGTCCCTTATTGTCGAACCTGAAAAAAGTAATATGTTTTAAAGAAATACATGTTCATTATTATTGAACAAACCTACTCATTCTTTTTGATTTATGCAAAAAAAAGATCAAATAATAAAGGTAACCAGGAAGGAAAGATTTACTGCTGTCATTGAATATTTCAGGAAAACTCTTCCTGAACCGGATACGGAGCTTCATTATAAAAACCCTTATGAGCTTATTGTTGCTGTGATTTTATCAGCGCAATGCACTGATAAACGGGTCAATATCATCACACCTGATTTTTTTAGCCGGTTTCCGGATGCCAACAAGCTTGCTTCAGCCTCCCATGAAGAAGTTCTGTCAATCATAAGAAGCTGCTCTTATCCGAATAATAAGTCCAAACACCTGATCGGAATGGCCAGGGTGCTCATTAACGATTTTCATAATAAGGTTCCTGAAGATGTTAACCTGTTGCAAAAGTTGCCCGGTGTTGGAAGAAAGTCAGCTAATGTGATCGCAGCAGTCCTGTATAAGATACCTGTAATGCCTGTTGACACTCATGTTTTCAGGGTTTCATCACGTCTTGGTTTAACATCCGGAGCCAGAACCCCCTTACAGGCAGAGAGGCAACTGGTCAAATATCTTCCTGTGGATCTGATCTCCAGAACCCACCACTGGCTGATCCTTCATGGCAGGTATACCTGTATTTCAAGAAAACCAAAATGTGAAGAATGCGGATTGACCGGTATCTGTAAATATTATAACAATAAATTACACAAGAAATAAACAATATCCACGTTCAGTAGGTAGGATAATCCATTATTTATCATGCAGTTTATTATTTTTGTTTTCTAATCCAAAGCCCGGCAGATCTTCATGAAAATAATCGCACTACTAATTTTTCCAATAATATTGACAATAATCCCCTCGAATTATTCGCTGGAAAGGCTGGATTACAGAAAAGGAAGATACACCAACGTCTGCAAGGATCTTAAAGGGGACGTACTGCTATATTTTACATTTATTGACAGCAGGGAGACTTCGCCCTGGACAGAATATGATATCCAATCGACCATTGATTCTGTAAGAGTGGCCATACAATGGCTTCACATGCAGGCAAAAGAAAATGATATTGTACTTAATATTATCGCCGACTTTTATATTGGACAAGAATATACAACCATTACGAAAAATCTACCTTCAGGAAGTATTCTCAATTCTGTAACTGAACCCAGCATAAGGAAGGGCGGGGAACTCATGAATAAATGGGCTGATGGTATAGCCAGAATTGCAGGTAGTTCCATGCCTATTTATGAAAAAGAGGGTATTCCTGAAATTAAAAATCCCAGAAATAAAGAAAGACTAGTTGCATATCTACGGGATCAGAATAATGTTGAAAGTGTCGCCCTCATATTTTTGCTTAATAATTACTATAAATCTGATATCTCGGTACAGATGAATACCATGAACACGGATGACGTAGAATTTGCCGTTGTCAGCTATAAGTACCCGACTGAAATTGCACATAATTTCCTTCATCTGTATGGTGCAGCCGATATGTATCCTACTCTTTTCAGGAAAAATGAAAAAAAGATACGCTTTCTTCAGAATGAATTTCCAGATGAGATCATGCAGGATCCTTACGGGAAAAATATCTGGGATCTTGAAATCAGTGAGTATACAAAATACCTGATTGGATGGACTGATGAGATTGCCGCAAGGTACGAGCCTTATCTGACCGATAAGATGATGAATTTTTAACCGTTTCATATCCATTGGATAAACAAACCATCTAAATTGACCTGTTAAAGATCTGTACACAATACTGCATTGTTTGAAGATATCATTGCAGGATTATATTGATTATTTGCCATCATATCCTGTTATCTGTGGATAAAAAAACAATTTATCTCGATTATAATGCCACCACTCCTGTAGATCCTGAAGTGGCAGCAGCTATGCAACCATACTTGTTTGGTCATTTTGGTAATCCTTCAAGTTCCCATCAGTATGGCTTTGAGGCAAGAAAAGCAGTTGAGTCAGCAAGAGAAAAAATTGCATTGCTGCTAAACTGCAACCATGATGAGATTGTGTTTACCAGTGGTGGTACAGAGTCGAATAATTATGCCATCAAAGGGATTGCTTATGCACTTCGTGATAAAGGGAACCATATTATTACATCAGCAATCGAGCATCCGGCTGTCCTGAATGTATGTTCATACCTTGAAAAGTATGGGTATGCAGTCACATATGTTCCTGTAGATACTTTCGGGATTATTGATTTAGAGCGGCTTGAGAAATCCATCCGTAAAGGAACCATCCTGATAACAATCATGCATGCAAACAATGAGACAGGTACTATACAGCCAGTTGAACAGATAGCAGAACTTGCCAGGTCGCGAAAAATATTCTTTCATACTGATGCTGCTCAAACAACGGGGAAGATTAGCGTTGATGTTCAGAAGCTTCGTGTTGATTTGCTTTCACTTGCCGGGCATAAACTTTATGGCCCCAAAGGAATTGGAGCACTCTATATACGTTCCGGAATCGATCTTGAAAAGCTTATACACGGTGCAGATCACGAGCAAAACAGGAGAGCCGGTACAGAAAATGTGATGGAAATTGTTGGTTTGGGTAAAGCCTGCGAAATAGCAAGAAGGGATGCTGATACATATTACGATCAAATGAAAACAACCCGTGACCATTTGTATGATATCATTCAAAGTAATTTGCCGGAAGTGGTCAGGATAGGTGATCCTGACCGTTGTCTGCCGAATACATTGAGTGTGGGGTTTCCCGGAATAGAAGCAGATCAGCTTCTCTCATCCATGCCTGAGATTGCTGCATCCGCCGGAGCTGCCTGCCATGCAGATAAACAAACGGTCTCCCATGTCCTGCAATCCATGCAGGTACATCCTGATATTGCCATGGGAACCGTACGCTTCTCAACCGGCAAATACACAACTTTTGAAGATATAGAGAATGCTGCCGGAATGATTGTTGAAAATGCATCCAGGATTATGCTTGATAAAACAACCATCACAAAGGCACGACAGGAAACAGGAGTTAAGTTAACACATTACTCCCACGGTCTGGGCTGTGCCTGCAAAATAAGCCCGGATGATCTTGAACAAATACTGGCAGGTCTGCCTTTGACTGAAAATAAGGATATACTTGTGGACGCAAGAAACGCTGATGATGCTGCTGTATATAAAATAAGTGAGGATATTGCCATTATCCAGACAGTCGACTTTTTTACTCCTGTGGTGGATGATGCATATGATTTTGGGGCAATTGCCGCTGCCAATGCGTTAAGTGATATTTATGCTATGGGTGGAAAACCTTTATTTGCTTTAAATATTGTTGGATTTCCGGTAAACAGGTTACCGTTATCAATTCTTGAAACAATTCTGGAAGGTGCTAAAGCAGTTGCTGCTGAAGCAGAAATTAATATTCTGGGGGGACATACAATCGAAGATATTGAACCGAAGTTTGGAATGGCTGTTACAGGAGTTGCTCATCCGGACAAAATTCTTACAAATAGCAATGCCAGGCAGGGAGATGCGCTTATCCTTACAAAACCAATCGGTACAGGTATAATAAGTGCAGGAATTAAAAGAGGCCAGGCAAGTGAAACAATTATCCGGAAGGCCACCGAACTAATGAAGCAGCTGAATAAAACAGCTGCTCAAATAGCCAGTTTCTATCCTGTAAATGCATGTACGGATATTACCGGATTTGGTCTCCTTGGTCATTTGTATGAGATGCTTAAAGCCAGCCATAAATCGGCTGAAATATTTTATGACCAAGTGCCCATCATGAATGGAACAAATGACCTGACAAGACTTGGACTACTTCCCGGGGGGACAAAAAAGAACATGGAATTTTATAAGAAATGGCTGCAATTCAAGGAAGGCTTCCCGGAAAACCAGAAGTATATTCTCTCTGATGCCCAGACTTCAGGTGGCCTGTTGTTTTCAGTTCCTGAAAAAGAAAGTGAAAAATTTCTTCATCATCTCCGGGATGCAGGCGTCGAAAACGCAGCCATCATAGGTCATATTCTTGATGATAAATCGGTCAAAATTACCATACATTAAAAATTATTTCGGTCTGGCAACGATACAACTCTTCCTACCAGCAAACATTGTTTATCAGAATGAATAGTATTGTTTTTAATATCATAAAATGAGTATCCAGACATAGTTTCGGAATGCCAATTTATAACATGTTCAATATTAATAATTTACAGCTATATGATTTCTTTCATCAATTTTGTTTTTTAAAAAAAAGTGTTAATTTTACTACTGATTATAAAATCCTTTTCGACAATTATCATTAAAATCTGACCTATGGGCAAGAAAATCTTCCTGTCAATTCCTGTTAAACTAATTGCCATATTTCTTGCTGCAGTTATGTTTTCAGGCTGTGCATCTGATAAACAAAGACGAACTGATGAAGACTTTGGCCTGGACTCTACCGAGATCAGTGAAGATCTTCTGGATGATATCGGTACAGCCAAGCAGATTTTTTATTCTCTGCCTTCTCCCCTAGAAACGGCAATGCTTCTGAAAAGTGCCGGAGCTACTTACAATGAAGAACTTTTAAATCCTGTATCCAATACTTCAAATTACACCACGAACAGGACCATGGCATTGAATCTTGGGATCTATACAACCGATCTTAGTTTTGCCAGTCTCTTTGATCAAACCCAGACTTCCATTGATTACATGAATGCTGCCAAACAGATGGCTGACGGACTGGGGATACTCGATGCCATTGATAACAATACCATTGAGAGGCTTGAAGAGAACATTAATAACCGTGATGTTATCATGGATATTATCTCTGAAACCATCATGAGTTCAAGTTCATTTTTGACTGAAAATGAACGACCTGCACTTGCTTCTATTGTCCTTGTCGGTGGATGGATAGAAGGATTATATATTGCAACAAGTCTTGTGGGTGACAGTCCCATAGAAGACAATAAACTGGTTGAAAGGATTGTTGATCAGAAGCTTTCTTTCGAATGGGTTCTTAAACTACTCGAGGATAACCAGGATCATCCTGATGTTATTGCAATTATGGAGGGTATTAATGATTTAAAATCCACCTTTGATAAAATTACCATTACTACATCCAAGATTCAACCGGTACCTGATGAAGAGTCTAATGTTACCATTCTTAAGTCAGAATCAACCATAAGAATTACACCTGCAATCTTTAATGAACTTTCGGAAAAAATCAGGACTCTGAGACAAAATTTCATTTCTTAAAACATCGCTTTATGAAAAGGATAATTCTTAAGATAGTCGTTATAGCTGCCGTTGCATTCGTACCATTTACCTTAAATGCACAATGCAAGGGATTCGCAAAGAAAATTTGTAAAGTAGAGCTAACTCCATATATTCATGACGGAAATTACCATGCAGCCATGTTAACCATTGGTGAGGAAGCCGAGCTTTATAAAACTTTTTATTCCGATACCGATTACAGGATCTCTGTTTGCGGTAGTGATGAATTGCCGGATATTGAATTCAGGGTGATTGATTCAGACCGGAATGTGCTGTATACAAACAAATCCAATGATTATTCACGAATCTGGGATTTCAGACTTGAAGCAAGCCAGCAACTTAAAATATTTATTCTTGTTCCTGCAACAGAAGGTTTACCTGAAGATATACTCGGAGGTTGTGTTGCGATCATGTTTGGATTTAAAGAAAAATAATAATCCCTCCATTAACTTAAAAAGCCTATTCGCGAATAGGCTTTTTTTGTATTTTTTTTGACAGGAATTTGCCGGTAAAGGAATTTTTTTCTTTTGTCAGCTGTTCCGGTTTGCCTTCAAAAACGATGTACCCCCCCTGGATCCCCCCCTCCGGCCCGAGATCTATGATCCAGTCAGCTGATTTTATAATTTCCAGGTTATGTTCTATAATAAGAACACTATGGCCATTCTCAATTAAAGCATTGAAAGCATCGAGTAAACGCCTGATATCGTGGAAATGCAGACCGGTTGTTGGTTCATCAAATATAAAAAGTGTTGGTTTCTGTTTTTGCTCTTTTACCAGGTAAGATGCCAGTTTAACGCGTTGGCTTTCACCACCGCTCAGGGTACTGGAAGATTGCCCAAGCTTAATATAACCAAGTCCTACATTTTCAAGGGGATTGAGCTTCTCAATAATCTTTCTTTCTAAACTGCCATCTGACTGTTTGAAAAACTCAATTGCCTCACTGACACTTAAATTCAGCAAATCGAAAATATTCTTTTCACAGTATTTTACCTCCAGTAATTCATCCTTGAATCTTCTTCCTTTGCAACTTTCACAAACCAGACTGATATCTGCCATAAACTGCATTTCAACTTTGATAATTCCTTCGCCCTGGCATTCTTCACACCTTCCCCCATCAATATTAAAAGAAAAATGGGCTGGTTTAAATCCGTTTATTTTTGATAATTGCTGTTCAGCATATATCTTGCGGATCTCATCATACGCTTTCATATAGGTAACCGGGTTGGATCTGGATGATTTACCAATAGGATTCTGATCAACAAGTTCAATCCCCTCAAGCAAATGTATATCACCATCCAGATAATCATGCGCCCCTGACCTGTCACCATAACCATTATATAATTTACCCAAGGCCGGAAATAAAATATTCTTCACGAGGGATGTTTTCCCTGATCCACTCACTCCGGTAATAACAGTCATGATGTTCAGAGGAATCTTCACATCAATGTTTTTAAGATTATTTTCCCTTGCACCACAGATCATTATATAATTATTCCATTTTCTTCTGAGTGAAGGAAGTTCAATTTTTTCTTCACCTTTCAAATATTTTGCAGTAAGACTTTGATCGGTTTTTAAAAGATTATCGGGAGATCCCTGAAAAACGATTCGCCCTCCCTGTAATCCTGCCAGCGGACCGATATCAATAATCTCATCCGCCGACCTGATGATTTCCTCATCATGTTCAACAACCAAAACAGTGTTCCCAAGTCGCTGAAGATTTTTTAATACATTAATCAGCAGGTGGGTATCTCTCGGGTGAAGTCCAATGCTGGGTTCATCCAGAATATAGAGCGAACCAACCAGACTGCTGCCCAGTGAAGTAGCAAGATTTATACGCTGGGATTCGCCTCCTGAAAGAGTGGAGGATAACCTGTTTAATGTGAGATAACTCAATCCTACCTCAACGAGATATTTCAGTCTGTGTTTAAGTTCTGTTACAACCCTTCCTGCAATCTTTACTTCATTCTCATTCAGATTCAGGTTATTAATAAATTTATACAATTCCACTACGGGCATGGTAACAAGCTCCTGGATGGCTTTCTTATGAACCTTTACATAGGAAGCTTCTTTCTTTAACCGCGTACCATTGCATTCAGGACAATTTGTTTTACCGCGATACCGGGATAACATTACCCTGTACTGAATCTTGTATTTCTTTTCTTCAAGATGTTTGAAGAAGCTATTCAGGCCTTTAAAATATCTGTTACCATTCCATATCAGTTGTTTCTGTTCGGGAGTGAGCTGATAAAAAGGTTTATGAATGGGTATGCCGGATATATCAGCATGATGAATCAGCCTTTCTTTCCAACTCTTCATTTTCTCACCTCTCCAGCATATAATGGCATCTTCATAAATCGAAAGGCTTTTATTTGGAACTACAAGATCTTCATCGATTCCAATTACTTTGCCATAACCTTCGC
The DNA here is from genome assembly GCA_001304505.1 of Bacteroides sp. SM23_62_1. GTDB lineage: Bacteria > Bacteroidota > Bacteroidia > Bacteroidales > SM23-62 > LJUQ01. Next base: position 11,173 of record LJUQ01000004.1, on the reverse strand, counting down.
ATAAAGGACATGCACCCAGAGGATTATTAAAGCTAAACATATGAACATCCGGTTCATCAAATGTGATACCATCTGCTTCGAATCTATCGGAGAACGGGCAGACGGATGGTTTATTTTCATCTATAATTTTAATCAGACATTCTCCTTTACCCAGGCTGAAGCTGGTCTGCACCGAGTCGGCATATCGTGCCAAAGAATCCTCATCCAGATGAATTTTTATCCTGTCAACGATAATGTATACCTTATTATGAGGATTGAAAGGAAGTGAACCAGCCATTAACTCTTCCAAACGGTATAATGCACCATCCGCTTCAATACGGGTAATACCCTGCTTAAGAAGTAATCCCATTTCCTCTTTTGTATCCCTGCTTGTAGAAAAACTGTATGGAGCTAAAATCAGAACACCGGATCCCTCACCAAGTGAGGCGAGATAGTTAATAACATCCGTAACTGTATGTTTTTTTACCCTCCTGCCGGAAACAGGAGAATAAGTCTTCCCAATCCTGGCATAAAGAAGTTTCAGGTAATCATATATCTCCGTTGAAGTACCTACGGTTGATCGTGGATTCCGCGTATTAACCTTTTGTTCAATAGCTATCGCAGGAGGAATACCTTTAATATATTCAACATCAGGTTTATTAATCCTGCCCAGAAATTGCCTGGCATAGGCCGACAGGCTCTCAACATAACGACGCTGACCCTCTGCATAAAGTGTGTCAAAAGCCAGGGATGATTTCCCTGAACCCGACAGACCGGTAATGACTACGAGTTTATTTCTGGGTATCTGAACATCTATATTTTTAAGATTATGAACCCTGGCACCTTTGATATAAATATTTTTTTTTGTATTTTTGACTCTTGCTGGCATGAAAATTGCATAAAAATTTGAATGCACGAAGGCTTTAAACAAATTTCAAAAGTAGTATTTTTTGTGATATGATTTTTTTTAGCTTTCTTGCATGTCTTAATGTCTAACGAATAACCGGGAGGAAGCCTATTGAACATCTCTACCTAATTCTGTAAACAAAGAAGGAGGTAGTTACTATGTTGAAGAAACTATCCGATCAGGAGCTGGTTCAAAGATTCCTTGAAGGTGATAATGCCAGTATTGAAGTCCTGATCAACAGGCATAAAAACAAGGTTTATACCTACATAATCCTTACTGTTAAAAATCAGCATCTTGCTGAAGACATCTTTCAGGATACTTTCATTAAAGTCATCAAATCCCTTCATGAAGGGAAATACCGAGATGACGGAAAATTCTTATCCTGGGTTATCCGAATAGCTCATAATCTCATCATTGATCACTTCAGGAAAGAAAAGCAGATCAACACATTTACAAGTGAAGATTATGAAGCTGATATCTTTAATTCTAAAAAACTTTCTGAAGGGAACATTGAAGAATTCCTGATCAGGGAACAAATCATCAATGATGTCCGGCTGCTTGTAAATGAGCTTCCAGAAGATCAGAAACAGGTCATATTATTACGACATTATGGTGGAATGAGCTTCAAAGAGATAGCTGAACAAACCAATGTCAGTATTAACACGGCACTTGGGCGTATGAGATATGCCCTTATCAACCTGAGAAAACTTATCAGGGAAAACAAAATAAACCTTACAATAAGTTAATTGTTTTAGTTGAGAGAGTGTACAACTTTTTAAAATTTTTATACTTCCGAATAATTTTTTTTTTCATAAACCGTTAACATAATATGTTTAACGATCCCTAAAATTGCCTATGGTGAAAATCTCTACGCTCCTCTACATTTGTGACAATCTGGAGAGTTATGAGGAAAAACTTATTGATTTAGATCCGATTATAAAAAAAGAAGGTGCTGAGTACCGGGAAGTATGGGATTTTCTTGACAATCTTCTTTATGAGGTTGATCAGGATATTGTAAAAAAAATAATGACCCAGATTAGTCAGCTTTAAGAAATCAAAAAAAATTGAATGTCAATCAAAAATGGCTGCTTGGATATTGAACAGGCAGCCATTTTTATAATTGATCATAAATGAGATTAAACAGGTGACAGGCCATGATTCCGGCAGTTTCTGTTCTGTAAACAAAACCACCCAGGCTGGCTGCCCTGAATCCTTGAATGGTTGCCTGATTGACCTCTTCCATGGTGAAATCTCCCTCCGGGCCAACCATTATTGCCACAGGAGTAATTGGAATTAGAGATTTTGCGATACGTGGAAGGGCCTGTGAATTGCAATGTGTAATAATCTTTGATTTACATCTATTATCCGTGATAAAACTTCGAAAGTCCTGCAAAGGATTAAGTTTCGGAAGGAATGCCCGTTGTGATTGCTTCATTGCCCCGATGATTATTCTGGAGGCCCTTTCCATATTGATGCGCGGGCGCTCTGATCTTGAACATATCAGGGGGGTTATTTCATCAATCCCAATCTCAGTTGCCTTCTCCAGAAACCATTCGAACCGGTCCGCTTTTTTTGTCGGAGCAATTGCTATATGAAGATGATTATTTCGTTTCCTGTAATCAACGATTTTTTCAATTACCCTTACTTTTGTTCCCGTCGTATCAGGTTTTAATATGACCGCATTTGCCAGAACACCTTCCCCATTAATGAGTCTGATTTGATCGTTCTTTTTGCACCTCAGTACACTGATACAATGTCTCGATTCTTCAGGGCTTAATGTTACCTCTTCACCGGTAATAGCAGGCAGGAAAAAAAAATGCATGACTGAATATTTTACCCTAAATTAAATCATTTATGGAATGATACATGAATGAACCGGATTTTTTTAAATCATTTCATAACTTATCTGCCTATATTGAAATTATTGATATGCAACGGGGCAGTAAAGGAACAGAATTATCACTATTTTCGCTGTATATCGTGAGAAACACATAACTCATGAAAATAGGATTATTATCGGACACACATGGCTACCTCGATCCCCGTTTATCTGAGATATTCGTCGGGGTGGATGAGATCTGGCATGCTGGGGATATAGGAACCCTCGAGACAGCTCATCAATTATCATTGCTTAAACCTCTGAGGGCAGTAACAGGTAATATTGACGGACATGATATTCGTCAGCAATATCCAAAATTTCAGATCTTTGATTGTGAGCAAATCAGCGTCTGGATTACCCATATCGGAGGAAGACCGGGGAAATATGAAAGAAATATCTTAAGCATGCTTGAGAATGGTCCACCACGATTATTTATTTGTGGCCACTCACATATTCTGAAAGTAATGTATGACAGGAAGTATGATATGCTGTACATGAATCCCGGTGCTGCCGGACAATCCGGTCTTCATCAGACCAGGACAGTCCTCAGGTTTGTGATTGAGGAAACCGATATCCGGAATCTTGAGGTTATCGAGTTGGGAAAACGGGGATTAAAATAATACTACTCTTCGCTTTCTTCAAGGAAACTTCTCAGGAACATATCTCTTTTTTGCGCTGTGGTAATAACGAAAATATACGGTTCTTCATTACGCTTTGTCTTCAATTGCCGTTGACTTGTCTTCATATTATTGATGGCCATGTTAAACTCCCTGTTTGATGATAGAACATGCAGGACACCGCGTGTATAACCAATATAATACCAGGTGGTCCTGTCGAGTTGTAAATAAAGATCAAAAAGATCACCACTACGCCGCTTCGATAATTCCATATACCCATCCACCATTTTATGAATCTGGTGGCCATTAATATTTCCTATTCCAATTTTTCCGGTTGATCGATAGGACCTGGTTTCCTGGTTCCATATAAGATCTACCCTGGAAAAGAATAAGGTATGTTTAAGTTCTTCCGGTAGTTCCTGATACGCACCATACAATCCCAGGTCTGCCTGGAGTGCTTCAGTCTGATCCCTGCTAATTATTTCTGAGATCCGTTTCACATATGCCCCGTCAATCAGATCAAAAGGTTCAAGTCCCTGAAGGCTATCAATTTCCTGCGACATGATAAGAAAAGCCTGGTCAGACATAAAGAAATCCATGGCAATGATAGCTCCAAGCTTCGATTCCCCAGTTGCCATATTATGTTCCACATCTCCAACCGAGGAAAGGCTCACCTGTCCCAGTCGAATTACCAGATCAATATCTCCTTCACCATATTCAATACAATCTGTCCGGGGGAGCTGCAGCCAGTTACCAGGCAAATTATAATTATGCAGCTTCTCCATACTGGCGATCTTGTATTCTTCTGATTCCTTATCATAAAATAAATAACCATCTGCGGTGATAATATACCTGTCACTGGGTAACTTCTTCTTACTGAAAAAAGAAGGATATATATGAGAAGAATCACGTGTGATAAAAATTCCGGAATAAATACTATTCATATTAATATCGAAAGGCTGATCCGGGACAGGTATATAGATTTCTTCAGGATTAATTTCAGATTCAAATTTGAAATAGTTTTGTTCGAGCTCCTCACACTCATGGAATATTTTCACACCCCCGTTAAAAGTAAGAAATGGATTGGGTGCGAGCAGGGTGACCTTGCCATGGTAACCAAAATATGGGTTTAAAGTGAATTCCTGTGTTTCGTCAATCATTCCCGATGCAATGGTATTCAACGAATTATCAACCTGGATATCATCGAAGAAAATAATCTGTTTGTCACCTGTTTCATCAATATAATCATAATCCCCGCCTCCATTATATTTGAGCTTACCCTGTATTTCCACCCATGCACCGTAAATTGTATGAAGCCTTGATTGTCGGTTAGCCAGGATTTGCGATTCTTCGAGTTTTTGCAGATAACCATCCGGTTTAACAATTACTTCCCCATCTTTTGGATATATATAAGCATCGGCAACCTTTATAAATGTTACATTCGATGCAAGGATCAGATTCTGCCGATAGTCGTACAAGGTCTTGGTGGATACAAAACTCAGCGAATCCTGCAATGGATCGATAGATATATATCTTGGTCCGATAAGGTTTTCCTCTCCATAGATATCTGTATATACCTCCGGTGGTCCTTCTTGACTTGTACTGGCTAACATTTCCAGTAGTGTTTCATCCATATCCCAGATAAAGAGATCAAGATGACTGATATATTTATTTTCAGGAAACTCAACGAGCGTGGATTCTTCATTTTTTCTGAATAAACCTGACCGGCTTTCAAAATCAACATGTGCATTTACATTATCTGTAACAAGGGTAAAACCGTCGGTATGGAGCGATTTTAGTTTGAAATCTGCTGTATCTGCATTAAACATATAGGCGGTATAGGTAAACTCATCTGACGTTAAAACAGAATTTGTCAGCTCCATTTTGCCAGAACCTATAAGCCCTGAAGAGGTGAGCAGCAGGTCACCATCCAGATAAGTGCTATCATTCAGGATCGTGAACGGCTGAGTACCCTGTTCAACAACTAATTGATCTTCATATGGATAAAATACTACATTGTTATTTCTTGAGTTTACTTCAGGGAATTGAACCCCTGCAAGCTGTTGATTGATTTCAAATTCAGAGAGCGTAGCGAACATACTATCCGGGTGAAACATAATATTATCTGATTTTCCGGTTGAAGTAAGATAATCGAACCATCCGGAGCCGATTAATCCCCGGTTGCTCATTTCCAGGTGATCATAATACTGACCCTTTCCACCATACAGCTCCATTCCGTCAGGCTCCGTAATATATTTGAATCCCAGAGAATTATCATTCTGAACTATAAGTGTTTGCTCAAAAGGTGGGAATATATCGGCAGATACAAAGCGGCCATCCAACCGTAAGCCCTTGGTGGAAAAATTATCCAGACTGTCGAAGGTGAACGGGAATATTTCGAAATAAAAACGGTCTTTTTCATATACGCCTCCCTGAATATCAGGATCATCATAATACACAAATGAGTTTTCCTTACTTGTAAATACCGGGTAATGCGGGTAATTTTTTCGCCCTGACTTATTATCCGGCTGGTCAATCAGAAGTTCACCCGTCATATTTTCAATAATACTTTGAATATTCAGCAGGGTAGCTCTGCCATATGCATCCATATCTTCAGATCTGACTCTTAAGGAAAGTGAATCGATATCCTGCAGATCAAGTTTGAAATCCTGGTAATCGAAAAAGAATTTTTTACCATGAAAGTTAAACAAGCCTGCAGCAATAACACCATTAAACTGAAAACTTCTGTTTCTTTTAAGAATAATACTGGCACTTTCAGGAAAAATGGCAACATTCTGAGCATTGCTCAGTCTGATGACCGGAATGCCGTTAATGGTTAAATCATATGTCGACAGGTCAAGGCTTGCATTTTCCAAGGGGGAATGTGTCTCTGATATGAAGTTAATAACGTCATAATCAATATAATCCACACTGGCATACACCCAGTCATATAATTTTTGCCGGGTAGTGACAATGTCATCTTCCAGATCATAAATAATGAATCCGAGGGTTGAGAGTCTCTTAAGTATTTGTTGTGCCTGATTGGGGCGGGTTCTCATGAACCTGGCAAAATCAGCCCCTTTGAATGATACCGAAAATTGTTGTTCTGAAAATCGCCGCAGAATGGTTAACGGATTTTCTTCATCGATACCCTGTAACCTGGCATATAACTGGGCATCAAAAAGATTATCCGATTGAAAATTAGCCATTCCTGAAGCGGCACCTTCCCTTGATTTAAACAGGATCCGGTTTTCATCAAGCTTCCAGCGAAGCTGATCAAAGTTCATTTCAATCCTGTGGTAATTATTATAATAAGGTGACCGGGACTGGAAATCCTCGCTTCTGTATAGTGAAATTATATTATCCTCCTGAAAATAATTCATACCCAGGTGGGGATGATAAATTGAATCTGTCCCGATAGGAATTGATACTTCGACACCAGCACCCGATAGCCTGTTAGGACGAAAAGCAAAATTCTCTGATTGAGCAATAAGTTTGATGGAATCATTCCTGAGGAATGATAATCTTGCCTTCCTGGTTTTTGTCCCTGAGCCAATCAGATCCGACCCAAGCATGGATAACCCACCTCTGAAATTTATGTTGGGAAATATGTTATTGACAATATAATTATCCCGATAAGAAATGAACCTGGGATAATGAACATTGTCAGGAGAATTGTATGATTCTACCTTTTCTTCCAGCCTTCCGTGCATGCTGAAATCGAAATACATCGTATTGTAAAAGGTAACTGAATCAGCAAGATACTCTGACAATCTCAAATTAATATTATATTTTCCCAATTCAACATAGACCTGATCCCTGGGGAAACCGGATCTTTCCCAGGTTACAATACCTCCTTTTCCCGACCAGGTCTGTGTAAATGGAGCAAAAATCCCTTCCGTTTCATATATTTTGATACTGTCCCGGAGGAACTTACATGTTATGGTTGTGGTTTTGAAAATAATCCGCATGGAATCTTTAAATTCAAAATAAAACTCCGGCTGACTGGCTATCCATTGGGTGGATGTTGACTGATTGAGAATGTTTTTCCGGAAGAGGTTATAAGTGGCCTGTAAATAGTTATTTATCTCAGTAATCTGCATGCTCTGATTATCCGCCAGGTATTCGAGTCCTTGTTTCCAGGCACTATAACTCTCCTCACTCTGCGAGCTTTCCCATAATAAATTGAGGTTTACAATGAAGAGAATGAAATGAGGTTTAGGACGGGCATTTTTGCGAAGCAGTTTATTTGACAGAAGGATTATTTCATTTTTCTCATCCACAGACACCATCCCGCTGTCCCATGCAGTTGTGAAATTACCCAGTATCAGGTCATCTTCATCTGTTAGGGCAGTCTCCATAAAACTCCGAAGTTCCGCTGTATACTTACCCGGATCAGAGGAGAAATTTGATACCACCTGGGAAGAAGTCATCTGCCATCCGGCTATGATTAAAAAAAGCAGAAAGATTATTTTTTTCACTCTTAAAATAAATAAGTTATGTTAACTCAGATTGATTTGACAATAGCAAAAAAGTCATTTGCATTGAGTGATGCTCCACCGATCAGTCCTCCATCAACATCAGGATTATCAAACAATTCTTTCGCATTTGAAGGTTTACAACTACCACCATACAGAATGGATGCAGCATCTGAAATATCCGTATTAAAATGTTGCCCGATTAATCTCCTGATAAATTCATGCATCTCCTGTGCCTGCTCCGGGGTTGCATTAAGGCCTGTTCCAATTGCCCATACCGGTTCATAAGCAATAATGATTTGCCTGAAATTCTTATCCTCAAGCATGAAAAGGGTTGATGCAAGTTGATCCTGAACGGTTATAAAATGCTTACCTTGCTCCCGTTCAGATAATTTTTCCCCGCAACAGAATATTGGAATCAGGTCAGACTCCAGGGCCAGTTTAACTTTTTTCAATAATATCTCATCCTCTTCCCTGAAAAGGGTCCGGCGTTCTGAATGTCCGATGATCACATATTCTGCGCCGGTTGACTTAATCATTTCGGCTGAGACTTCTCCTGTAAAAGCTCCTCTGTTCTCAGAAGCACAGTTCTGTGCTGAAAGGGCAACAACTGAAAGTACTTTCTTAATTTCACTAAGATGACTAAATGGTGGGGCAACAATAACAAGCACATCACCAGGATCATTATCCACCAGCCGGTTGACTTCCCTGGCAAGCTGAAGACCCTCATCTATTGTGGTATTCATTTTCCAGTTACCGGCAACAATTTTTTTTCTCATTTAAGGGTGTATTGGATTTGTTTATTAAAATATCAAAATTATAATTTAACTGATTTAATGAAATACTATGATTGTGTGAAAAATTAATTAGTGTCACATTTATAACCTCCCATACTATTCCAGAGAACGGTCGGGAAATAAGACCCTTATTGAAAGGGCCACCAGGAATAGAAATGCTATAAAATAGAAAACTGTACTCCTTTCACTATCCTTTCTTAACCTTGTTAATGATTGTGACAGATTGATGGTGTTCAATTCTTCAGGATCGGGAAAATCCCTGTAATGCCACTTATTTACTATCACTCCTTCCTTGATTAAAAGGAGTCCGGGATTTGATCTTATGATGGTTTTAAGAGCAATCTCATCCGAGGTCAGAAAGGGATACTGGAGTCCAAGTGATAAAGAGATTTCATCAATTTCCGGTTTGGGTGAAGCTGTCAGGCAATAGAATGAATAATTATAATTATACGCTGATGTTGCCAGAAGATCAGCCTTCTCAAGTCCACTCATATCAGCTTTTGCCAGGTTATGGGAAACAAGTAAAAAGGTATAGCCTTTATCTGCCAGCATAGCTTCAATATGATCGTATCCATCATCATCATACATGGTAAAATCATGGATAAGGGGTTCATATCCTTTCCTGACCAGGACATGTTTGCTTTCAACAAATTTCCAGGTTGTATCCTGCCACGGGTAATTCTCTTCATTAAATTCCTCTATCCTCCCATCTTTTTCATAGTATAAATAGGTCTTGTATTCATCGAGTGGTGCAGCTTCAGGAATCATCATTTTGTCAGGTATATATGTGCCTATGCTGTAAGGTCTGAAATCCATAGGAGGTAGATGTCTAAGACTGTAAAACTGCAGCATTACAATGATCGTTGCATATAGAGCAACAAATAACCACTCTTTCAGCGCTGAATATAATGCTGTTATTTTAGTGCGATAGAAAAAGATAAAAATCGCAAAAGGAAGGAGACAGATATTTTTGAAAAAGGTTTCCCAGTTTGTTAAGATAATAGCATCCCCAAAACATCCGCAATCGGAAACCGGATTGGTAATCGCCAGTATCAATGTTAATACGGTAAAAAATGACATAAAAATTACCAGTATCCAGGTAGCCAGTCTGTATCTGTATCCGAATAATAGTGAAATACCAACCAGGAATTCGGTGGAAGAAAGAAGGATGGCCAGTGGAAGTGCCACCGGATTGAGAAATGCCATACCAAATGCACTGAAATAATCAGAAAATTTATAGGTTGAACCAAGTGGATCAACAGCTTTAACAAAACCGGAGAAAACAAAAACTGCACCGACAATGATCCTGCTGATGAGATTAATAACTTTCATGAAAATTTAAATTAATATTTTACTATTCATTCACAGTCTGTAACACCCTATTCAGAAATTACTAAGCTTATGTATGCGGGTATACTAAACGGACTACACCTTAAAACTCAAATTTTTAGTTGATCGATTATGCGTTCAAAAATTTCTTCCTGGGGCAATATTCCATCGGCACCATTGTTGCAATCGATTCTTATGAATTTGGGATCAGATTGTGTTATCTCAAGGTACATATCTCTCACCCTTTTCTGAAATTCAAGGCTTTGTTCATGAATATCCATTTGTCCGTTCAAATACCTGCGATCATCGCCCGTTCTTTTTACAGTCAATTTTTTTTCTGTAAAGTTAAAAGGTACATCCAGAAACAGACTGATGTCAGGTTGTGGGATCTTATGATAGTCATATTCAAGATGAAGTATCCAATTTTTCAGTTCTTCACGCTCCCTCTTGTTTCCCAGCTTTGCACACTGAAAGGCAATATTTGAATTCACATACCTGTCAGCGATCACATAATGGTCATCCCGAAGCCATCCGTTAATTAATTCTTTTGCATCATTCCTGTCCCCGGCATAAATCAAAGCAACAAGATAAGGGTGAACTGCTTCAAGCTTCCCAAAATCACCCCTCAGGAACCTGGCAATAAGCTCGCCATAGACAGGTGATTCTGTCCTGGGAAAGTGCAGATATTTATACAAGTAATCCCTTCTCTCCAGATAATTCGATAGTAATTTTATCTGGGTAGACTTTCCGGAACCATCCAGGCCTTCAATAACAATGAATCTCATTGAATATGGTACTTACGATTAAAAGACAGTTTCTTGTTCAAGAGAAATCAATGTATAAATATACCCTCTTGCTGTAATGGTCACAATAGTAGCAATGGTAACAATTGTCGCAATGGTCGCAATGGTAACAATTGTCGCAATTTCATTACTGCATCAATTTTCATGATGTTGATCAAATTCTCACATTCCTCACTCCTCAAATACCACAATATCAATTTATCACTAAACCATCATTTATCCTCCATCATTCCATTATTCCATTATTCCATCATTCCATTATTCCATCATTCCATCATTCCATCATTCCATTATTCCATCATTCCATCATTCCATCATTCCATCATTCCATCATTCATCCTTCCTCATTCATCCTTCCTCATTCATCCTTCCTCATTCATCCTT
>LJUQ01000076.1 GCA_001304505.1 Bacteroides sp. SM23_62_1 | reverse complement strand
ATGGCAGGCTCAATCGCGATCCGGTCACCCGCTTTTACACGGCTCACAGCTGCACCTGTACGTATCACTGTGCCTGCACTTTCATGACCCACCGGAAAAGGGTACTCCACCACCTGGCTTCCAATTCTCCCGGCTGTATAATAATGCACGTCTGATCCGCAAACACCGATACTTTCCATGCGTATCAGGACATCTGTATCGCGAACAATCATCGGGTCGGGAACCTTCCTCATCTCCATCCGTCGTAACCCGGTAAGCATCATTGATTTCATCGGGGTTCTTTAATAAATGAAATTATAAAGTTAACAGAAATACAGCATTATAAAAACGCAGTTGTATCATCTGTTTATAACTCACCTTAAACCTTGAAAACATAACAAACAAGCCCGGATGAAAAACTCAAATAATATCTATATTTATAATCCGAATATAAAATAATAAGGATGAATTTGCTGGAGCAACTCAAACAATTTACTGAAGTGGTTGCAGATACGGGGGATTTTCAAAGCATTGTTAAATTCAGGCCGGTGGATGCAACAACCAATCCCTCACTTATTTTTGCAGCAGTACAGAACGGAAAATACTACCCACTGGTAGAGGATGCTGTATCCTACGCACAAAAAAAAGCTACTAACAGGGAGGATCGACTTCAGCATTGCCTCGACAAGATTGCCATCAATTTTGGAATTGAAATCCTGAAAATTGTGCCACGGAGGGTGTCTACAGAAGTTGATGCCAGGTTGTCATTTGATGTAGAGGGGACCATTGAAAAAGCCAGAAGACTGATTGCATTATATCAGGAAGAGGGTGTTGACAGGAGCAGGGTCTTAATTAAAATTGCTTCCACATGGGAAGGTATCAGGGCTGCGCAAATACTGGAGCAGGAGGGTGTCCATTGTAATCTGACACTTTTATTTAGTATGCCACAGGCCATTGCCTGTGCTGAAGCCGGTGTACAGCTTATTTCTCCATTCGTCGGGAGGATTTATGATTGGTACAAAAGGGAAAGAGGTGTTGAACATATACCAGGAAAAGAAGATCCCGGTGTTAACTCTGTTCATGAAATATATAAATATTTTAAGAAATTTGGTTATAAAACTGAGATTATGGGAGCCAGCTTCAGGAATACTGAAGAGATCATAGAGCTTGCCGGATGTGACCTTCTGACAATCTCACCTTCTTTACTAGATGAGCTTGAAAAAGAGGAAGGATTATTAACCCGTAAGCTGAGTCCCGAAATGTCCCTAAAAGAAGATCTGAAGAAAATCTCCCTGGATGAAAAAACATTCCGGTGGATACTTAATGGAAATGCTATGGCAACAGAAAAACTTGCTGAAGGCATCAGGAGATTTACGGATGATCTGGTCAAACTCGAATATTATGTAGCCTCCAAGATCTGAGAACATGGAAAAACGTATTAAGGACCTTCTCGAGAAGGAATCAAAGGCAATCATGAACATCCCTCTGAATGATTCATTTACCAGGGCTGTTGAGCTAATTTACAGTTATGTTCATGAAAAGAAAGGAAAACTCATTTGCTGTGGTATGGGGAAAGCCGGACAGATAGCTATCAACATATCAACAACGTTCAGCTCTACCGGAACACCGGCTGTTTTTTTACATCCCAGCGATGCCCAGCATGGTGATCTGGGAATTATGCAGGAAAATGATATCCTTCTGCTAATCTCAAATTCCGGAAAGACCAGGGAAATTATCGAACTCGTAACACTATCACAACAGCTTTTTCACCTTCCGATCATTGTCATCACAGGAAATATGCAGGGTGAGCTGATAAAACATGCCGATGTTGTAATTCATACGGGTAGCCCCGATGAGGTCTGTCCGCTGGGCTTGACACCAACCACCTCAACTACCACGATGACAGTAATCGGTGATATCCTGGTTGTCCTGATGATGGAAAAGATAGGATTCACCACTGCAGATTATGCTAAGCGCCATCATGGCGGTTACCTGGGGTTAAAATCGAGAAATTCGTTATACAAGGATGAGAATAATTAAGGAACACACAGCTGGACTGATCATTGATATCCAGGAAAAGCTAGTCCCTCATATACACAGGTATGAATCAGTTACTGCCCGCACTGCCCTCCTGATCCAGGGATTGAAAATACTTGATATACCATTAATTATTACCCAACAATATACCAAAGGACTGGGTGAGACAATCCCTTTCATCTCCGAAGCAGTGGGTAATTATTTGCCTGTCGAAAAAGTAGCCTTCAGTTGTTGCGATGAGCCAGGTTTTATGAAAAAAATAAGTCAGTTAGGAAGAAAAAATATTGTTATTGCCGGTATCGAAGCACATGTATGTGTTCTTCAAACCGTGATTGACCTTCTGGATAATGCCTTCATGCCTGTAGTGGTGGAAGATTGCATTTCATCAAGAAAGAACAGGGATAAGAAAACAGCTGTTGGGAGAATGAAACAGGAAGGCGCAATCATTACCACCTATGAATCCATCCTCTTTGAATTAACACGTTTTGCCGGAACCGATGTGTTTAAACAAATATCGAGGCTTGTTAAATAAAACAAAGAAATGAGAAAAATCTACGGCATAGGAGAGACTGTTCTCGATATAATCTTTAAGGATGGGCAACCAAAAGCGGCAAAACCGGGAGGAGCCTCCCTGAACAGCCTGGTAAGTCTCGGAAGATTGGGATTAAATCCTTACTTCATCAGTGAATACGGAAATGATCCGGTGGGAGATCTGATTGATTCTTTTCTAAGAAACAATCATGTTAACACTGATTATGTCAGCCGTTTTACAGATGGCCAATCAGCGCTGGCACTTGCTTTTCTTGATGAAGCAAACAACGCATCCTACACTTTTTATAAGGATTTTCCCGATGAACGCTTAAAAAATGTGCCGGAGGTAACAGCACAGAATGATATTGTTACTTTTTGTTCGATTTATGCCATCACAGAAGCGGTAAGGCCTAACCTGACGAGGTTCATCAACACGGCAATCCAGAATCATTCAATTATTCTGTATGATCCAAATTTCAGAACCGCTCATCTCCATGAGCTTGAAGAGTTGCGTCCGCTGATCATGGAAAATTTCCAGATGGCTGATTTTATCAGGGCGTCGGATGAAGATATGAGAAATATATTTGGTGTTCTTGATTCAAAATCGGCCTACCTGAAAGTCAGGGATTATTGTCCGGTATTAGTTTACACTACAAATAAAAAGGGAGTGTATGTTCATGTTCCAACCGGAGTGTACCATTATCCTGTAAAAAAGATTAACCCTGTAAGTACGATTGGAGCCGGAGACAATTTTAACGCCGGAATTATTTATTCACTGATCAGGGATCGGATCGAAAAAGACATGTTGAGAAATCTCGGGGAAAGTCAATGGGGGAAAATTGTAGAGACAGCGGTGGATTTTGCGACAGAAGTATGTCTGAGTTGGGATAATTATATTTCGCAGGAATATGCGGAGAGTGTCGTCCGGAGTGTATGAGAAACGGCGTTTTATTTGTAGAGGAATGCAATTCGAAAATCGAAACCTCGAAAACCAAAATCCAGGAAATCGATACTTAGAAATTGTATTATACTCAAAAGTCGAAAATAGAAAATTCAAAGGATTGATAGGATAGAACCATTTAAATCATGAAGGTTTATGTTTCTGTTTTTCGAATTTCTTTTTTCGATTTTATTTCGATTTTCGATTCCCGGTATTTCGATTTTTTAGCTTATTCTTTAAAAAACAATCCCCGGGATAGTATCTTCATTCTCAAATAGGTTTACCATTCTTCAGGAGGTAGTCCTCGGCTTCACCGCACCAGATTCCATTATTTATCTTGACGATATCAGCCAGGTCTTTAAAGAAGGTATTTTTTTCTCCTTTTTGCCGGAAATCTTCGATTGCAGTAAGCTCCAGTGATATATTTGTATATATGAGTTTTTTGCCGCCCGGTATCTCAGGAAGGCGTTTTGTTGTATCTATCACAGCATCCAATCCACCTATGTGTGTTACCATGACAGCAGGATTGATTACTCCTCGTCCCATCAGATCGAGCGCCTCTTTCATATCATCCGTATTACCTCCTGTTGTACCCACAATATGGGTGAAGGCGTAATGGACATTGTAGAAGTTAAGCTCGGCACTGAAATCCTTATCTTCTGGTCCCGCAAAGAAATTCAGACACCCATCAAATCCAAGTATCTGGTCAGCCTGAACAACAACTTGCCTGACAGGTGCAAATACAAATACATCATCGAATCCTTTTCCGGCAGTCAGCCCTTTCAGATAACTAACAGGATCAGAATAATGGCGGGTATTGACATAGAGGAGCCTTACACCATTTTTCTGTGCCTCTTCTGGAGTATGCATCCTGGCAGCACGCTCAAGCCGGTGGTCATCAATATCTGTAACAACCAGTAATCCCGGTTTCCTGTCACGATGTATGGCATAATCGATGGCTCCCAGTCCCATCGGGCCAACCCCGGCAAGGATAGCCATATTACCACCTTCCCTGATATCCATCTGGTGCACATAGGACCCATATGAGGTATGATAGCTGGCATGAAATGCACCAATAATACATGAGAGAGGCTCTGAAAGAGATGCCATGAAAAAATCGCGTCCGTAATAGGGGAGGAGGCAGTTCATTTCCATGACTTCATTCGGAATAATAATATATGTTGCATCTCCTCCGATATAAGGAAAAGAGTAACCAGGGGCATCCATACTACCTTTATAGTTCAATGCCGGCTGAATTGAAAATTTTTCACCGGCATTAAAAAGATGCTGCCATTTTTTTCCTATCTGTATGAGCTCACCGGCAAACTCATGCCCGATTATCGTGGGATTCACCGATACATTATCGGGCACCCTCCTGTGATCTGCTCCCTGCTTGGTGGCTTTATAGGATGACATACAGATGGTGTCGGATACCACCCTTGCCAGTATTTCATCATCCTTCAAAGGAGGCAGTTCAAATTCTTCCAACCTCAGATCATTCTTGCCATATATTCTGACAGCTTTGGTCTTCATTTGAAATTATTGATTCAACAATATTGTTCAATGCGTTTCCTTACCAGAGGTGCAGGAACATAATAATTCAATGGTCAAGTCTTCGCCCAAACCACACAGCGTGTTTTTCAATGGCAGATATTTATTGCCGTTTACATGTACTTTCAATATCAGTTTTTACTCTGAATGGATTTTCAATAACTTCGAAGAACTCATTCATATAGATCAACATTTCATTTTTATGAAAATTGTTGAGTAATCCACAATTATTTACCAGTGCATAGAAGTGATCTTTGTTTTGGATATAATAGTCCAGGACCTTCCTTAAATCTTCTTCCGGAATACAATATCCCATATAAACCCTTTGCCTGACGGATGTAATACCGAGCTTCTCGTCGGGCACAGCATAATCGGTATTGACCATTCCGGAATAATCAAAGTCATATGGAACGGGCACCGGATCAAATTTTAAGGGATTAATGAGTTTATAAAGTTTAACATTATGCAGTGCAGATACAACCCAATCGGGATTCCCAATCAAGTATTGAAAAACGGCCATGATGTTACCAATATCAAAGTCTGTCTTGTTAAGCGGGATACCTGTTAGTTTTACAGGGTAGGCATTTATCCGGGACGCCAGGCTTTTATTTGATTCGACAATAAAACCATATTTAGTAACCGGTTTCTTTTTGCCTAATTTATCTATATAGTGAATTTCCAGCAGCCTGACCCGGAAACTATAATCGGTCAGCAGATTATACATTTTATAGCAGAGGTATTCCTTTAAAACATATTGCTCATAGATAGATACGTTCTTACAATGAGTTACAAGTTTCAGTTTATTCCCTTCCTCGGTAAAGATGTTATCAGTATCGGACTTTGCGAATTTTATTTCGATGGGTGGGAATATGCAGTGTGATTTACGGAATTCACCTCTGGGTTTTATTTTTATTTTTTTTGTATATAGAATACTATCCTGTAAGACTAACGTCAGATCAGCCGGAACGGATTCATCCTTATATTTGGATTTATAGAATTTCTTCATATCCATTTCAATAAAAAGAACCAGGGGATCCTCCGGATAAATGGGATCAACTTCCTGAAAGACATCAAAATATTCAATTGAAACTGTATCAGGGATTTCAGAGATAGTGTCACTCTGGCTATAGGAGATGACTCCTGATATCAGAAGGCAGGTCAAAAATGAGATTTTCACAAGATACATTTTTGGTTTTTTAATTTAACATGATTTGTCCACCGGTAACAGGCAAAGCCTGTCCTGTCTCATATTGTTGATCGATCAGGTAATAGATAGTTTTCATGATATCTGCCACTGTACAACCACGTTTCATAGGTACCAGTTGCTCGTAATAATTCCTGACATCTTCGATTGTTTTAGCACCCGGTACTTTTCCTGCTTCAAGGTATTGCCTGAATAGCCCACGTTTCGGATCAGACCAGAGTGGTCCTTCAAAAAAGTTGCCGGGGCATACTGCATTTACTTTAATATTATATTCCAGAAGTTCCAAAGCAAATGACTGAGTCAGTCCGACACCACCAAATTTGGCACCAGCATAAGCGAAGTTCTTTTTACTACCGGTGAGGCCGGATTTGGAATTGATCTGTATGATATCTGTAAAATAGTCATTTTTATATTGATGCTGAATCCTGAAGATCTCCGATGAATATTTGACGCAGAGGTAGTAAGCGGAATAATTCACCCTGGTCATTTTTTCAAAGGTTGATGGATCTATCTCCTCCAGGCTTCCGGCATGAAGTATCCCGGCATTACTGATTAATAGATCCAGTCCCCCAAATTCTTTCACCGTCGTCAGAATCATTGATTTTAAAGCATTCGGATCGGAGACGTCAGCAGTAATGTGGACACAGTGGTTCCGGCATCCGGGTTCATTCAGTCTTTGAGCCATTTCCTTTCCTTTCTTTTCATTCAGGTCGGCAATCACAACATTTGCACCATTCCTGAAGAAATCTTCGACGATTCCTGCTCCAAAGCCCTGTGCCCCTCCTGTTACAACAGCAATCTTGTTTTGAACCAGACCAGCTGTTGATGATCCTTTGGCCACAGCTTTACGGTAATGCTCAACTTCCCAGCCGGTAATAAATCCGATCTGTTTTTGATTCATAAACCTGGGACCCCCAAAATTATTGGACAGAAGGCTTATCTTCATGAGATCTTCATATACATCCAGGGTTGTTTCGGCTGATTTACTATCCTCCTCGGCAGCGACCAATCCGAAATTCCTGATCATGATGATTGCTGGGTAGTATTTGTTTTTTTCTTTAAAAAGGCCTATACTCTTTTCTGCAGCGTGAAGGATGTCATCTGGTGTACCGTCAGTATGTATATAAAGATAATCTGACTTACAATAAACGATCATATCGGGACACAATGGCAGAGATGCTTTTTTGAAGGAAGCTTGTGAATCATAAAAATGCCGGATGAGTGAATTATGCCTGTATTTCAGGATTTTACCCTGATTATCAGATAGCAACATCCTCAGGGCCGGGAGGATGGTTTTTATCTCTTTATGATCCGGTAGTTTTTTCAGGACAGGCTTTACTTCCAACTGGCGGCTTATGGTCCTGATGATAGAGTCATATGTTCTCCTGATCTCTTCCGGATCATCATTGCTGATAAATAAACCATGATTCTCGAGAAATATAATATTCGGGTCTTTATTATGTTGTTTTCTGTAACCACGAAGCTCATTTTCAATCTTTTTGAACAGGGTATATCCCGGGTCAGTATATGGAATGTAAAGTGCTTCCCGGCCGAACAGCTTAAGTGTCAGATCAGCTGAATCCCTGCTGCACAGCAACCCATTTACCAGGGTAGGGTGGAGATGCACTACATATGCATAACGAATGAGGTTATGAAAGGATGTTTCTACGGATGGACGAAGGGGATCATCGGGATTGATCCTTGCGAGGTGAAGATCCTCCTTGACCTGTCTCTCCCGCTTATCGGGATTGCTATCGTATTTCCTGGTAGAGATCGCATCCAATTTATCCCTCCGGAGAACAACGAATCTCTCCCTGGTAATGGATGACAAGGAGATGCCACTGGCTTTTACCCAGATCTTATTCATGTCCTTATATGATGTATTTCCTCCACCAGCCAGGACGGATTCTTTTTGGGACCCGTAAAAACGGGATATTTCAACTAGTTTATCTATAGGGTTCATGATTACCCGGTTAGAAATTTCTCAATTACAGCCTTACCAAGCAGGATAAATTCATCAAGATGCTGACGGTTGACCTGTCCATCCAGTTTAACATATCCTTCCTCTCCCCGGGCATGCAGGAATTGATGTGCTGCTATGACACAGGCTCCCTCCCAGGAAATCCTTTTCAAATCATCATCCAGTGGTGTATTGCTCCGGGCAGTGACGGATATTGGTTTTAGATCCGGTGTATTATGTTCCGTTCCGAATGTGATGATAAACTTATTTTCATGAAAGAACGTTACAAATTCTTTCAACAGGGTAATATCATTCCTGCCCGGAATGAGCTCAATACAACAGATATTCCTTGCTTCAAGCTCATTCAGAAGAAGTTGCATATCCGTTTCATATTCTGTACAATTGCCATCTTTATCGTCAAGAAGTACCGGGTAACAAGGAATTCCGCCTGCATTAAGTATGATCTCAATAATCTGAGGTATGGGTAGAAATGCATCCGGATCTTCATGGATAAATGCTTTTCCACCTGCTTTCAACAGGTTAGCTCTTATCTCATTTTCAAGTGCAGCTTCATCATCCTGGCTAACAACACTATCCTTACCACCATATAATTTGTGAAGTATAATAGCACGTTCTGACTCAGACATGTATTTTGAAAAAATGATTTCCCGGATCGCTCTTGCAAGGTGCCTTTCCCTTACCAATTCTTTAGCATATTTCCTTTTAACCTCTGAATATTTTAAAATTAATCCGGGATCCAGTGTACGGAGGAGCTGGTTAGCTTTTTCAACCATCTCCTTTACCTGCATCTGGCTTTCATATCTGACATTTCTTAAAATACAGTCATATTGTGGTTCAAGTTCAAAGGGATAGCGAAGCCCTTTCCCGCAGAAATAAGTGCGTCCGGGATTGATGGGATCATTCACCCTGATATCACTCCGCTGTTCTTCAATAAGCAGTCCAATAAATTCTATATTAAAAAGGGGAAATATCCTGGTCCTGAGACTATGTTTATAAAATGCCTCAAATCCATCAGCAACGAAGAAATCATTAATACCTAAAACACCAACCCGTTCACTGACAGCCATATTAAAAATCTGCTCCACATTCCTGAATGCACTGAACGAATAAGGCGTATGCAGGTGAGCATTGACTTCCAGTACCCTGTCCGTTTTATTGTGTCTGTACCAGTCAATCAGTTCGTGCCTTGCCGGGAAATCTTTCAGAATATATTCACTCATTAGTTATTTTAGAAGCATTTAATCATCATGCAAACATTAAAAATAATGTATTTTTTACCACAAAGGAACACAAAGGATGTCGCAAAGTAAAATTAGGTTTTTTAAATGATGCCTTTGTGTTCCTTTGAGATATCCTTTGTGTGTCTTAGTGGTTAAACAACAAGGATTTAGTAAACCTGTTATAGTTCCAGCTCAAGTCTGTCAAGTTTTAGATTTATTTCGCACATTTCTTTTTCAGTAAGTGTAAAATTAAATGCACCGGCGTTTTCTTCCACCTGCCTGGCATTCCTTGCTCCTGCAAGAACAGTGGTAATCCCTGGCATCTGCATCGTCCACCGAAGAACCAGTTGAGCCACCGTAAAATTTTTTGATATGGCCAGCGGCTTAATTTCTTCAAGAAATTTATTGGTTTTTACCAGGTTTTTTCCTTTAAACCATGGTGTGTCAGGCCTGGTATCTCCAGGTACGAAGTGTTGTCCAGTCCTGAATTTCCCGGTTAGTAATCCACGTTGAAGCGGACTGTATGCCAGAATCGATTTATGATGCTTCATGCACCAGGGGATCAGGTCATTTTCAATATCACGACGGACCATGCTATAGGGTACCTGATTTGAGACAAGGTTGATTGTTGTTTCTGCAACTTCCATTTCCTCAACACTATAATTACATACTCCTGCTGACCTGATTTTTCCATCCTTTATTAAGCGATTCATTGCATCCATCGTTTCCTCTATTGGTGTTGAAGGTGCAGGCCAGTGAATCTGATAAAGATCCAGGTAGTCTGTTTTTAACCTTGACAGGCTTTGTTCACATTCATGGATGATGCTTTCTTTTCCGGCATGTTTATAAATGGAAACAGGTTTTCCATCGTTGTTGAAAGTTGAGAAATAGAAATCCCCGATTTTCCTGTCCCAGACAAGGCCATACTTGGTTAGAATCTGGACTTCAGTACGGAGACCTTTAATGGCTTCACCAACTATTTCTTCGCTTAAGCCAAAACCATAAACGGGAGCTGTATCAATGGAAGATATTCCCAGGTCAAGGGATTTATGGATTGCCTTTATAGCGTCTTTTCTGTCTGCACCACCCCACATCCAACCTCCTATTGCCCAGGCACCAAAGATGATACGGGTTACTTTGACATTACTTGTTCCGAGCGTTACAAATTCCATAATAAGCCGTTCCTGCTGTTTTTATTGTTCCTGTTGTTGCATGGAGCAGAGAGCATGGATTATCGGTGTTTTATTGGTTCCTGTTGTTTCAGGTTGTTTGAGATTATTCCAGGTTGTTAGGAGATTCATCCTTGCCCGGCACTTCGCACCTGGTTATTCATAGTTCAACCTCCTCCAGGGGTCGTTATTTATCATTCTGTAATCCTGTTATTTTGCTTCCCTGTTTCCTTGAGACAATTGCGACCCTGTAACCAAATATCCCGATCAATCACAGTGGAGTCTCTTACCATACCAGGACTTCTTCAGGTACTGAGGTCAAATCCTTTACGATCCAGTCAGCTTCTCTGAGATCTTTTTCTGTGAAGCTTGACATCACAGCAAGGCACCTCATTCCTGCTGCTATAGCTGCTTCAATGCCATTGGGAGCATCCTCCACCACAAGGCATTCTGCCGGTTTTACTCCCAACATCTCTGAGGCTTTGAGATAGATATCAGGGTAGGGTTTTTTCCTTTCAACCTGAAGCCCATTTATTGTGATGTCAAAAGTTACCGAAGGAATACCTATCTCCCGGAGATTTGTGATCATCTTTACTTCATCTGCACTTGTCACAACAGCTGTTTTTAGTTTTTTATTTCTGCTTCTAGTAATGAACTCAATAACACCTGGCAGAGGAGTGAGCTGATTGCTGACAATCCTCTCGTAAATTTCATACGTTCTGGCTTTATCCTTTTCAAGATTCAGGGGATAATTATATTTATCAGCCACCCCGCCAATATATCTGTTTTCACCGGCACCCACAAAAGGAATAAAATCTTCGGGCTGAACAACTATTCCTCTTTCCCTGAACATTTCAATAGCAGCCTTGCAGATGAATTCTTCCGAATCTACCAGAACACCGTCCATATCGAATAATACTGCTTTAAGCATAAAACGTAATATGTAAAAACCCTTTTGGAATCAATCCCAAGGCTAAAACTCCGGACATTTTCCTACTCCCTACTCCCTACTCCCTACTCCTTACTCCCTGCTCACTACTATACCAAATCACCCACACCATTCAAAACATAACGCGGCTGATAAGCAAAAGCTTTCATGGTATCCCTCGATGTTATACCACTGAGTACCAGGCAGGTATCAATTTCAGCCTCAATCCCTGCTACAATATCGGTATCCATTCTGTCACCGATAATGATTGTCTCTTCTCTTGTACAGTTCAGTTTTTTGAGCCCTTTTCTCATCATTAACGGATTGGGCTTACCAACGAAATATGCGTTTTGACCTGTTGCGAGTTCGACAGGTGCGATCAGTGCTTTGGTTGCCGGGGCAATCCCATTTTCTATCGGGCCGCTTACATCAGGATTTGTACCGATGAGTTTTGCACCCTTGAGAACCAGGTTCACAGCATGTTCGATCTTTTCATAACTATATGTTCTTGATTCACCCATGACAACATAATCCGGATCGACATTATTCATTGTATATCCGACATTATACAGGGCATTAATCAGGCCTGCCTCACCAATAATATAGGCACTTCCTTTGGGTTTCTGGCTGGCCAGAAACATGGCTGTGGCAAGTGCACTTGTAAAAAATACGTTGATTTCAACATCGATACCCAGCCTGTTCAATTTTTCGCGCAATTCTTTTGGTGTTCTCTCACTTGAATTCGTGAGGAATACGAATTTCTTATTTGCTTCCTTAAGCCATCTGACAAAATCCTTGGCACCGGGTAAAAGTTTATTCCCATGATAAATCACTCCATCCATGTCGATGATGAAGCCGTTCTTCTTTTTAATCTGTTCTATCTCTTTTTTCATTAACTAATTTATCACAATTTCAGGTTTATATATTTTGTTAATTATTTTACAATATTCCTTCGCTTTGAGGATAATTTGTTTATCGTTCTCAGGATCAAATTTGCATATATTTATCAGTAATTTTTCAATATCAGGTGTAAAGTTGTTAAAGAATTTTTCATCGGTTGGGTAGTAATTCCCTGCCTCATCTTTGGCCCTGAAATAAAAACCGCATATTAATGCAAAAAGTATTTTATCATAGGCCATACCATAGCAAACAGCATCATGGATGGGGGAGACCAGCCGGTCGCCCGGGCCAAGTTTTCGCATCAGGTCGCAACCAATCCGGAAAACGATATCTTTTAATGCCCGGTTTCCAAACCTGTTGAGCAAGTCATCAATATGAATCCGCAACTCCTGAAAGTCAAATTCAGCCGGATAAAGCCTGATGAGTATCTTTGCAGATTCAATCATCGTATTACGTACTGCATTCATGATCTCCTGATCTTCAAGTATCTCAAACAGGTAAATTCTTCGTGGAAACTTGAGAAAACCGGTGTAGGCAGCTGTTGCATGCCCGAGGTTATGAATATAAGATTTCCTGTCAACCCAGGCTTTCATATTCTCTTTAGGTGCAAGCCACGGCAGATCCGGAATGGGATTTTTGAATCCTTTTTTATCCACGATTAAAGTATTGTATGGTTCTGCGAAGATTTGTAATGGATCTTCATTCAGATCTTCTTCAGTCATAGGGGGGACCATTTTACCAATACTTGTTTCGATCAGGCCAGCTACCCTGTCAAGTGGAAAATTTTCTCCTAGTGTACGGTACAGTTCTTTACGGAAATAACCGGCACCATCTCTTATATTTTCTGCAATGATGATGTCCAGGGCACTCCCGGGATGGTTTTTATACCTTATTAAAAGACTTTCACCAATACAGCGGATGATTCCCGGCAATGCTGCCTGACCGGCTGAAACGGTAACGATGGATGTGGTGCAGAGCTCATCAATCACTTTCTTCTTATCATCAAAATGAACACCGCGGATCTTTTTTATTTCAATTGATTCGTCCTTTTGCCCCTTTATAATGACTTTATATGCTTTATGCTGATTTAATAAATCAATCAAATTTTTGTTGATATCTATAAATATTACTTCATATCCTCCCCTGCTGAAGATCTGGCCGATAAAGGAACGGCCTATTCTGCCTGCACCAAAAACAATAATTTTATTCACTGAAATGATTAATAATCAGAATGGATCTGATTTCTGTAAAGTTCGTAATAGGGCCTGAGAAGGTTTAACTTTTCCTCATTTCTTCTCTCAATATAGGTTCCGCCCATGTAAAAGCAGGCAAATCCACCTGATACGATTCCCCATGAACAGGCTTCGATCAGATTCAGATTTCCGGCTTTGGAACCGGATAATTGCCATGCAACAGATGCTATGATCCCTCCGACAAAATTATCGCCGCAACCGGTTGTATCACCTCTTATACCTGTATTGAATTTTAATTCATTCAGAATTGACTCGGAGACGGGAAGCTGAGTTATAGATAATTTCCTGAATAGTCGGCCATCCGAATATAACCAGACTGGTGAAGCACCATTGGTTATGGCAAAAGCAGAAACTCCTTTTTCAGCATAATAATGAGTTGCTGAATCAATATTACCCGTTCCACTGATTTTCAGTGCTTCTTCGAGATCCATCAGCAATATATCGATATATCTGAATGATTCTTCTGAATCACCGAGAGGCCATTTTCCTCCAGGATTGGCTTTTTCACTCCTGAAATCGTAGACTGTATTAACAATCGTAATGCTGCCAGCCTTTTTTGACTTTTTCAGGACATCTGTCAGTTGATCGTGTATATTTGGAAGAATTGCTGTTCCGCCAAACTCCACAATATCTGACCGGAAAAAAGAATCATCAAGATCCCGGGGTGATAATTGCCATGCAGCGCCGATGTTGTTTATGAAAGTTCTTTCACCATGTCCATCATGCCAGTTTGGATCTGAGAAAACATAAGTATATGGTGATGGTTGATCCATCCTTTTGATATTGGACGAACTAACAGGTGTCTGGTTAATAATATCAATGATTCTATTGCCAGTATGATCTTTACCCAATGATCCGTAGAACTGGACGATAGCATTTTCACCAAGCAGCTGAGCTGCATGGATAAGGGCCACGATTGACGGACCGCCAATATTATGGACATCAGGAGAACGGTCGCCAACAAGTTCTTCAAGGACAATATCAAATTTTTTCTCCGCAAAACGTTCAAATTCCTCAGTGAAAACGAGCTTTCCGGGACTCAACCCACCATCACCTTCACGTTTTGAGAGATATTTAGAGAATTTCTTTCCATTAAAATCAATCCCTGAATACAGGTAATCAATTAAACAACAGCCTGTACCGGAGATTTTAATTTTTCTCATTAAAAAAATTATCAGATATAGTTTGGATAATCGGAAACAAGAAGATGAAGCGGTTCTTCATCCTCATCTATCAAAGGAAACCTGCCAACCTCATCGATAAAACAATTATCAGTTTTGTCATCATTGACTGAGCTGACTTCACCGACCAGGACTTTACCTTTGCCTTTCTCACCGTAAAACAGATGTGTAAGGAAAGGAACAAGGGTAATGCTTTCTCCGGGAGTCAGGGTTAATTTATCTCCGGCATTCAGATTCCTTGTTATACCATCCATGCTGATTGTAAAAGATTTTTCTGTAAGATGATCGTTATTATCAGCCAGATAAAGTTCCATCATGAGATTTCCACCTCCCCTGTTGATGATATCCTCCGTTTTTGACCAGTGGAAGTGCAGGGGAGTCACCTGTTCCTCATTAACGATCATGACTTTCTCAGAATATTTTTTTGTTCCTTTTTCCAGTGAACCGTTCCTTATCGTAAAAAGCAGCAGGCCATATTTAGAGAAATCATTTCTCCCGAAATCTGTAATATCCCAACCCAGCTGGTGGTCGATTATTTCACTACAGGTTTCATATTTGTCTTTCCAGTCGGAGGGTGACCAGAAAGCCCAGGGCGGCAGGTGAAAATGGCACTGATGAAAGAACTCTTTGGCTTCCATCATAAGGTGGTTGATTTCGCTGCGCTTCATGTAGGGTATTTTTACATATTAATAAACATATGCAAAATATGAATTATCTGTTGATTATTAAAATGATAATGTTATTGCTTCTGGTTTCATGTATCTGCAACAGTGATAAATTCTTTAACTTCAGAGGAAGCAGAGATTGAACAGAGAATACAGTGGAATTATTCTCTATTTACTCTATGTAATCTCTGTGCTCTCTGTGGTATTAATCACACTTGCACATTTCACCCAAACTGACCGAAAACTGAAAATCCCGAATTTCTGCAATCAGCCTGGGGCTGATGCTTGGAAATTCGAGGATCCCCGAAATGGTAACGGAATCAAAGATTCCGGCCATTTCGGAACCGACAACTGGAAACTATGCACCATCACGTTCCTTTCCTGTTTCGTCTGATTTGCTCGTTATATGTGAAATTATTTGTTACATGGTGTCCTTCCAGGGGCATGATCTTTTCATGGATGGCATCGATGATCCAACTTGCCTGCGGAAAAAAGTATTGTTCCATTTCATAAGCCGGAACGATCCAGTTTCTGGATCCAACAACAACGGGTGGTGCATCAAGATCATCGAAGGCAAGCTCTGTAATTGTCTGTGCCATCTCTTTTATGAAGGATCCCCGGGATGATGCATCGCTTGCAAGGACTATCTTTCCGGTTTTTTTCACTGACTCCAGCACAGGTTCATAATTGAATGGAACAAGGCTCCTGGCGTCAACTATTTCAGCAGACAGGTTATATTTATTTTTCAGAATATCTGAAGCGTTCATAGCTGTATAAAGGGTAGCACCGATGGTCAGGATTGTAAGATCATTGCCTTTCTTCTTAATATCAGGTTCTCCGATAGGTATTTCATAATAATTCTCCGGAACACCTTCTTCATGGAACCATTCTCCTACGTCATATATCCGCTGACTTTCAAAAAATATTACCGGATCTGTTCCCTGTAACGCTGCATTCATTAATCCTTTTGCATCATAGGGAGTCGCAGGGAAGACCACCTTCAGCCCCGGGATATGTGCAACAAGTGATGACCAGTCCTGGGAATGCTGGGCTCCGTACTTACTGCCAACAGAAACCCTTACAATGACCGGCATTTTAAGAATATTTCCGCTCATGGCCTGCCATTTGGGAAGCTGGTTAAAGACTTCATCGCCTGACCGGCCCAGGAAATCACAGTACATGATTTCTGCTATAACCCTGCCTCCGGCCATCCCATATCCTATAGCTGTTCCGATGATGGCTCCCTCGGAGATTGGAGAATTGAAAAGACGGTGATAGGGGAGAGCTTCTGTAAGTCCCCGGTAAACTGCAAAAGCCCCACCCCAGTCACGGTTTTCTTCACCATACGCGACGAGCGAGGGATCTTTATAATATCTGTCCAGGATTGCCTCAAAGATACCGTCACGCAGCTGGTATACTTTTGCTTTCGAAAGAGGTTTTCCATCTATATCCAGGCCAAAACGTTCCTTTTTCATGATCTGCTGGATCCTGGGATTATCCTTGTAAAGCAGGCTGGTAATTATTTTTCCATCCGTCATTTTTTCTACTGATTCATTGGAAAACATCACTTTGCCGATGGCATCCGGATCGGAATCAAGATCTAATCTTGGAGAAATCGTATCATCTATTGCCAGTTTCAGGATCTTAATCGTTGTTTCCCGGGTTGTTTCATTTATTTGATCGAGCTGGTCTTTATCAGCTATCCCGGCATTAACAAGCTCATCTGCATATGCCATGAGAGAATCCTGGGCTTCCCACGCCTCAAGTTCTTCCCGTGACCTGTAAGATGAAGCATCGGATGGAGAGTGCCCGCTGAAGCGATATGTAAGGGTATCAAGCAGCACAGGCCCATTCTTTTCTTCAAGTATTTGTTTCTTACGACTG
>LJUQ01000075.1 GCA_001304505.1 Bacteroides sp. SM23_62_1 | reverse complement strand
TTATGTCTGTAAGTGCCATTGTCAATTCAGCCGGGGTTAATTTTATATTGCTTGGCAGTAACGAAACAATGTTGAACAGTTCAAAACCGGTCATTGCAGTTTGTGCTGTCAGAACAGGATGTGGTAAAAGTCAGACATCACGGAGGATCATTGAGATATTGATGAAAAGGGGATTGAAGGTGGTTGCCATCAGGCACCCGATGCCATATGGCAACCTGAGTGCTCAGAAAGTACAGCGATTTGCAGAGATACCTGATCTTAGGAAACATGATTGTACCATCGAAGAAATGGAGGAATATGAACCTCATATCGTACGGGGGAATGTCATTTATGCAGGGGTCGATTATGGAGCTATTCTTCAGGAAGCTGAGAATGATCCCAAAGGGTGTGATATAATCGTATGGGATGGCGGTAATAATGATTTTCCATTTATAAAACCCGACCTGATGGTTACCATCACTGATCCTCATCGTGCAGGACATGAACTCAGGTATTATCCCGGAGAAGTTACACTTAGAATTGCTGATATAGTGGTTATCAATAAGATTGACACAGCTGATAAAGACTCCGTTGAAACAGTGCAGGCTAATATTGAAATGGTCAATCCACGTGCCACAATAATTTATGGTTCTTCACCCATCAGGGTTGATAATCCTTCTGTAATAAAAGGTAAAAAGGTCCTGGTCATCGAAGATGGGCCAACCCTGACACATGGTGAAATGAAGATTGGGGCCGGCACTGTAGCAGCAAGGCAGTATGGTGCCTCCTCCCTTGTTGATCCCCGACCCTTTACGGTTGGCAGGTTAACCGAAACATTCGAGATTTACCCCGAGATTGGCACATTGCTACCAGCAATGGGATATGGCGAAGAACAATTAAAAGACCTTGAAACGACAATCAATAATACCGACTGTGATGCGGTTGTGATCGGAACCCCTATTGATCTAAACAGGGTGATCACGATTAATAAGCCAAATACAAGGGTTTACTATGATTTGAAGGAGATAGGAAGTCCAAATTTTGATGAGGTTTTAAAGGATTTTATTGAGAAGAAAGGAGTGGGATAGAAGAATCGAGAATCGAAATAAAGTCGAAATTCGAAACCAAGAAAATTGAAACAAACTCGAAATACGGAAAATCGAAATTCGGGTTTGTTTCGGTTTTCGATTTTCACTATTTCGTTTTTACCTCCCGATCCTTTGCCATATCTTCTTCGTCTCCTCCTCAAATCCCGGCTTTTCCAGAAGTGCAAACATATTTTTCTTATATGCTTCAACACCGGGCTGATTAAATGGATTGATTCCGAGGAGATATCCGCTTATTCCACAGGCCTTTTCAAAAAAATAGATCAATTCACCCAGGTGGTATTCATTGATTTCAGGAATTACTATTCTGATATTTGGCACTCCTCCATCGACATGCGCAAGGATAGTCCCCAGCTCAGCCATTTTATTTACATCGTCTATGCGTTTACCGGATAAAAAATTAAGCTGATCCAGATTATCCTCGTCATCCGGAATAATCAGGGTATGATCTGTATGGGTCGCTGAAATCACTATCTCAAACAAATTTCTTGTCCCTTCCTGGATATATTGTCCCATGGAATGGAGATCAGCAGTGAAGTTCACACTTGCCGGGAAAATACCTTTGTGTTCTTTTCCTTCACTTTCCCCGTATAATTGTTTCCACCATTCAGAAAGAAAAATAAGTTTGTTATTATAGTTTGCAAGGATCTCAATATTTTTGCCTGCCCTGTACAGAGCATTTCTGGTTGAAGCATAAATTGCAGATGGATTATCTTCAAAAGGCACGTCTAAGCCGGTTCGTTTTTCCATTGTTCTGGCACCATCAATAAATTTCCTGATGCTCAAACCTGCGGTGGCGACAGGTAATAAACCGACAGGGGCCAGTACGGAATATCTACCACCGACATCTTCGGGTATGACAAAAGATGTATATCCCCGCTGATCAGCCAGGATCCTGAGAGCTCCTTTTTTTTGATCCGTAATAGCAATAATCCTTTTCCCGGCTTCTTTCACACCAATTTGCCGCTCCAGATGATTTTTCAGGATTCTGAATGCAATAGCCGGCTCGGTTGTTGTTCCTGATTTAGATATAACAATAATGGCATATTTCTTATGATTGAGAACTTCAATGAGTTCACTCAGATAATCCTCTCCGATGTTCTGCCCGGCAAAAAGTATAAAAGGTGCTTTCTTTTTCTCAATAAGGTATTCAAAATTATGAGAAATTGCATGAATAATGGCTTTTGCCCCGAGGAATGAACCTCCTATACCAATCACTACCACAATGTCCACCATATCGCTAAGCTCATCAGCTGTCTTTTCAATTTTATCGACATAATCTTCTGTAATCCTTGAAGGAAGATCAACCCATCCGGTCATTTCACTTCCCGGACCTGTTTTATTATGAAGAGATTCCAGGTGTTGTTTTACATCCTTTTTGTAGCCGGAAATTATTTCTTTTGTTACAAAAGGAAAAACGTTTGAAATATCAAGCTTTAATTCAGCCATTGCATTGAATGATGGTTAGAAATAGCAATAAAATAACAGGGAAAAATTACACTTAAACTGTGAAAAATAAAAATTGTATAAATATTTTGTATCAGGCCTTCAATTCCAGATCTTCCTTTACCATTGCCAGCAATCCTTTTACGGCTACTCCGAATGGGCAGGCATCTTCGCAGTAACCCGGGCAGGTCTGGCATACATCCGGTCTGGCATGACCAAGCTTTTGATATAATTCCATAGCATATTTCTGGTCACCCTTGATATGGAAATAATACTGATACCGCATAAGTGTACTTACCGGCATAAAATATGGACATGCCCCGGCACAAATATTGCATCCGATCCGGCAGTTCAGGTATCCGAATTTTTCCTTATAATGATCAAGGAGAATAGCCTGGGAGGATTCCAGTTTCCTGCCGGATAACTTCAACAGGTTTTCTATATCGGTAAAATTTCTGAAATCAATACATGTAGTATGGGCTTTAGGATTGGAAAGCACAAAAAGTTGTGCTGCCTCAATTAACTCCTCACTGCTTTTATAATGATAGTTGCTGAAAAAATCTTTTGCATATTCGTTTTGCCTGAGATATTTATCATGAAAGGTTTTGTAATAATCAGGTATGGTATCACCTCTTTCCTCCATTCTTTTCACATAACCATCCAGTATTTCATAAATCATAACCGGGTTGGATTTCATGATGGCTGTCCCAATCCCCTTCTTTTCACATGCTTCAAGAACCGGATCGGCTAATGGGGCATTCATGAAATTATATGTCATCAGGAAAACATCGAAACGCCCGTCATTCACCGCTGCCAGGAGGACTTTATCGATGGTTTCCTCTGGATCGGCGAAATGGGCACTTCCATGACATGATACACCTGTGAAGCGCACACGTCCCTCAGCTTTTAATTGTTCCATTGCTGCATGAAAATTTTCCTCTTTTAGGTCATCAGTTTTTGTTACCTCATGGATCTGTACACAATCAATATAATCTGTCTGAAGTCTTTCAAGTGCTTTTCGAACACGGTTGAGAACATCTTCAGTTCCATTGAATTTCTTTTCTTCAGAATAAAGTTTTGAATTGATAAATATCCCGTTCCTGTCGAAATCCTTTAATACCTTGCCTATCATTACCTCATTATTGCCATTATCATAAGCTTCTCCGGTATCGATAAAATTTACTCCCGATTGCAGAAGTGCTCTTAATACCGCTTCACTTCGAGGTGATCCTGAACTGATATCAGATACCTTGAAACCGGTTCTGCCAAGAGTCCTGTACTCTTTTACAACAGGCATTTCCTGATGCTCATCTTCATCCTGTTTGGGGTAAGCAGAAAATTTACTGGCACTTATCATTCCTGCCCCCATTATTCCAAGTGTGGTATTTTTCAGGAAATTTCTTCGGTTGGTTTGGGACTTTTTCATGTTCATTAATTAGAATGTGATTCCTAAAAGGATCTGAATTTAATGCAAGGTGCTATGAGATTTGGGTTCCAAGGTTGAAGATACGATTTTTGTAGCTAATAAATGAATCCTAGAATGACCAATTAGCCTAAGTTTCTGGTTACTGCATGTTTTTGAATATTATATTTTTATATCAGGCCGCGCCGCCGGTGCGGCCTGATATAAATCTGATTATCAATATTATCGTCTTAAATAGCACAACGCGTTAAATAATAATTGAATTATACTAATATTAACAATTAATATGTTTAATTACAATACGCTGATATTTAATAACTTGCAATGTGCAACCTGCAATTAGCGACTAGAGTTGATTATTTTTATTCAGAATTTAGAATGGAGATACAGTATTTTAAATGAAGTGTTTCCAAAATGATGAAATTAAAAATAAAAATACCATGAATATTATAATACTACAAAGCAAAAAAATAATTAAATTGGTAACGATTCACATCTTATTATCCTCCCAAAATCAAGGAATATAAATTACTGAAATGTTTAAAAATTATTTGCTGATAGCATTCAGAAATTTGTTTAAATACAAAGGATTTTCAGCTATAAATATTATTGGTCTCTCCCTCAGTATGACGGTCTGCCTGTTAATTGTAATGATTATTCTTGATCAGGTAAGTTATGATAACTTTCACAACAACAGAAAGAGAATATACAGGGTTTTGACCAATGATGAAGTGACTGATTTTATAGTCACCGAGTATGCTTCTACAGCCTATCCGATAGCCGGATATCTGAAGGATAATTATCCGGCAGTTGAAGAAGCTGTTGCGATTAAAGGTTATTACAGTAATGAAGGTAAATACAGGGATAAAATAATTCCTTTTGAAGGCTATTATACCAGTTCGGATTTTTTCAGAATATTTGATTTTGAGCTTACCGGTGGAAATCGCGAGCATCTTCTGGATGAACCGTATACAATGGTAATGAGGGAGGAAATAGCAAGGAAATTCTTTGGAGATGAGGATCCGGTAGGTCAGATCATAACGGTTGACACAACAAAGGAATTTACCGTTACAGGAATCATCAAAGAGAATAATCAGAAAACTCACATCAATTTTGAAATCCTGATTTCCATCAACTCTATGGATAGAGATTTGACAGGAGACTGGAAAGATGTCTTTTCAAATTGGGTTTACATTATTTTAAAGGATGATTTTGATCCCGGTGAATTACAGCCTGCTTTTGATAAAATACGTGAAGAGCAGTATTCATCTGATCCTGAGATCGATTTTTCATTCAAACTCCAGGCTTTAACAGATATACCCCTGGGACCATTGCTGGGTAATGAGATAGGTTTCTTTTTACCAAAGATGATTTTTATTGGTATGGTTATTCTGGCACTTGTTCTGATTGTTACGGCAGCTTTCAATTATACCAATCTCTCCATGGCAAGGTCATTGACCCGTGCAAGGGAGATTGGCGTCAGAAAAGTTGTTGGGAGTAGACGGAAACAGGTTTTTTTTCAGTTTCTGGTTGAATCAATTGTTGCTGCATTATTTGCGCTGGTGTTGTCATATCTTTTATTGCAATTTCTCAGACCTGCATTTTCAGGCATGAAGTTTATGACCGTGCTGAATATCTCCCCGCAGGAAAATATCAGGGTCTATATCTGGTTTTTAATTTTTGCGATTGCTACCGGATTAATTGCCGGATTTATACCTGCTATCTATATGTCATCATTCAATCCGGTTACAATTTTTAAGGATATTTCAGAAATGAGAATCTTCTCAAGAGTATTCCTCCGAAAGCTCCTGGTAGTGGCACAATTTGCATTTTCCATCATTCTTCTGGTTACAATCGTTGTACTTTTCAGGCAAATGAAATATTGGATGAACGCGGATTATGGATTCAATAAGGAAAATGTAATGGTTATTCAGAGGAAGGGTAATGACAGGGATATCCTTAACAATGAATTAAACAGTCTTCCGGAGATAAAGAATATTTCCTGGTCCTCGCACATACCGGGTGTTGGAAATGTTTGGTCTGAACATGCCTGGGTAGATAACAAGGAGAATAAAATAGAATTGTGCTATTTCTGTGCCGACAGGAATTATATAGATATCATGGGATTAACATTAATTGAGGGTATGAATTTCCCTGAAGATGTTTCTTTAGAGAATGAGAAGTACTTGATAATTAACGAAATGGCAATAGAAATCTTTAATTTTGGGACACCCCAGGAAGCAATCGGGAAGGTGATAACGATCGAAGATACGATCCTTGTTGAGGTCATTGGCGTGGTTAAAGATTATAATTTCTTTGCTTTGTTCAGTAAAATCCAGCCAATGGCTCTCAGGCTTAATCCGAAAAAATTCAATATAGGAAATCTGCTGGTAAGTACGGAGGATATATCCAGAACAATGAACAAACTTGAAAGAGTGTGGAAAAAAATTGATCCTGTTCATACCATGGAAGCAGAATTCCTTGATGATAAGATCAGGGAATATTATATGTTTTTCAGTGATATTCTTTACATGATCGGGGTAACATCACTGCTGGCCATTATTATTGCCTGCCTCGGATTATTTGGAATGGCGACTTATTCAACTGAGACCAGGGTGAAAGAAATAGGTATCAGAAAAGTATTTGGAGCAAAAGGGATATCGGTGGTATATATTGTTGCTAGAGGGTATTTATTCCTGGTTCTTATTTCCATCGCAATTGCTGTACCAATTTCATTTTTTGGAAATAACCTCTGGCTCCAGAACTTTACATACCGTGTTTCATTTGGATTTGGAACATTATTCTTATGTTCTGTGTTTATCCTTTTGTTGAGTTTGCTTATTATCGGATCCTTAAGCCTGAGGGCGGCTAATACGAACCCTGCAAGGTCGTTGAGGTATGAGTAAAAAAAAAAGCTTAGACTAAGGCTGAGACGAAGAAAGACATAGAATTAAGATTGAAGATTAACGATTTATGATGTTAATTATCTCATGAATCTGAAATCGTTAATCGTTATTCTTAAATTGAATGGTACAGAAATAGAAATGAAAAGGAATTAATTTAAATTCCGAAATTTAAAACCTGACAGGATTGAGAATTATCTGAGCCGGATTTATCCCTTATCTCGACTCATCTACACACGGTTTAATTCACAAACATGCAATTTTATTCTTTTCATTCAGGACAATCCTGATTTCAGGATGTACCTTGTCTGCATCAAAAATGCTTTTGAAACGAATGATTGTCATGGCCTGTGCTCCGGAAGAATTCCAGGTTTCTGTATATTCCAGTTCTAAGACAATCCTTGACTTCACACTCTCAAATCCATAATCCACACACATAAAAATATCAATATACAAACAAACTTATAAGCTAATAAACATCCTGTTGTGCCATTAAGGATGATAACATTGATACTCAGATTTATATCACGCCATACTGGCGGCACGACCTGATATCAAAATATAACATTCTATAACATGTATTATTTAATAGCACAGCGTTAATAAACAAATAAAACCAATTAACAAAAATTAATTAAATTCGCGGCGAAATTATAATACCCTTCATATGAAAATTAGAGAGATTATCCTGGGAGCAGGCTTTATTATGTTAATAGCCGGTCTTTCATATGGGTTTCATAACAAGCATAGCCTGGAAGACAAAGCGGTTGACATTCAGCCAACACCGGGATTCCCTGAAGAAATTATGAATATTGTTATTCATTCATGCTATGATTGTCATAGTGGTGAATCGCAGAACCAGCAAGCAAAGACTGCCCTGAATTTTTCTGGATGGAACGAATACAAGACTGCTAAACAGGTACAGCTGTTAACTGAAATGAATGAGGTTATTAAAGAGGGAAACATGCCTCCCGGAAGATATCTTACCGGTAATCCTGATAAAAAGCTTTCAGAGGAGCAGGTAAATCTGATGACCAAATGGACGAAAGAGTCAGCAGATAAATTACTGGAACAGTAGTCAGGTGGTATTAACAAGGTATCAAAAGCACCATACCCATCCTCATGAAAATTTTCCTTAAAATATTTCTGATCCTTCTGTTGATTGGGTTTATTGCTCTGCAGTTCTATCAACCTGAAAAAAATATGGGTGATCAATTAACTGAAGATGGTCTCATCTGGTCGACAGACATATCACCCGAGCTTGGCGAGAAATTTATGATTTCTTGTTATGACTGTCATTCTGACTATACACGTTATCCTTTTTATGGATATATTTCTCCTGTCTCCTGGTTGTTAAATAAACATATAACTGAAGGTAAAGAAAGTTTAAATTTTTCCAGGTGGGCTTTATATTCGGATAAAGAAAAAATTAGTTTGCTGATCGGGATTTGTGATGAAACTGCAAATTATAGTATGCCTCTGCCGGTATATACAAAACTACAAAAGGAAGCCCGGTTATCTCTGGATGATATTTTTGAGATCTGTGACTGGACAGAGGGAGAGATTGATAAAATAATTGGACTAGAATGATTATTTACTCAGGGTATGACTGTTGGTCATCCCCAGACTGCGATTGAATAATCATTGGGAACACTAAACTGAAACATGTTTCTACACCAGGCTTGCTGCTAACCGTTATATTTCCTCCATGCTTGAGCATAATTTGTTTTGAAAGGCTCAGCCCGATACCTGAACCATTTTCCCTGGTTGAATAGAAAGGAATAAAAATTTCGTCAAGATCTTGCTTGTCAATACCGCAACCATTATCCATCACATTGATAATTTGTGCTGACGGATTACTATCAACGTTAATTTTAATTTTTTTATTTTCTGTTTGGTTGAGGGCCTGAATACTATTTTGAATCAGGTTGATGAGAACCTGTTCAATCAGGTGTCTGTCTGCCTTTATAACAGGTGAAGGATTTTTAAATTCAGTTTTAACCTGAATACCGTTTTTTTCAAATTCCGTGTCCATGAGTTTGAGCGTGTGCTTAATCAGGTTTCTGAGGTCGATTATTTCAATGTCAGGTTCGGGAATCCTCGTGGTTTCCCTGTATTTTTCAACAAAATCGTACAGACCCTCACTTCTTTCATGGATAGTCCTGACGCTTTCCCTGATATCAGAAACATCATCATCCGACAGGTCGGCTGCTTTTTTTGATGAACCAAGGTGATCTTCAACCAGCATCAGCACAGTTTCGGTCATTGAAGATATCGGCGTAACAGAATTCATGATCTCATGCCGTAGAATACTTATCAGTTTTTGCCAGGCCTCAATCTCTTTCTGCTCAATTTCTGTACGGATATCCTGAAATGTAATAATCCTGAATTCTTCACCGAGGATAATCAAATTTGAAACCTTAACAGATAGTTTTATGGGATCATTATGAGGATTAATCTCGATAAGTTTACTGTAACTACCCCTCATAGCTTCAATTTGCCCGGTAAATTCAGGTATCTGATCTGTAATTTCCTGCCAGATGGCAGTTTTTTTTATCCCCAGGATTTTTAATGCAGGGTCATTGATCATAACAATTTCCTGTTCACTTTTCAATGATATAATACCGATCATGATATGACTGATCACCGTTTGGAGATAATTGAACTGCGCCTCTTTATCACGTTTAATTACTGTAATATATTCTGATATTTCTCTGAAGAACTCATAAAGATTCTTATAAGGATGCCCCCTTATATTTTCACTAAATTTTATTGAAAAATCAGCATTACGAAAATTCTCGATAAATTCTGAAAGTTCCCTTTTCGTCCTTGTTGCATGTCGAATAAATTCAATAGTCTGGACAATAAGTATCAGGAATAATGTCAGAGGCAAGAAAAACAGATCTTTTTCACCTATCATGGAAGCAGTTATACCTGTAAGGAATATATTTAACAGAAGGAGTATAATCCTTATAATCAGCCCAAGTGTATAATTTTTAAATATCATGTTTACGTATTCTTCTGTGCAGCGCTGTTCTTGATATTCCCAGTTCAGCTGCTGCACGGGTAATATTTCCCCTGTTCTGTTCAATAACCTTCTGAATATGCAATTTTTCCATCTCATCCAATTTCACGGCTTCTTTGTTTCTCGTGTTCTGGTTTGCTGTTTTTCGAGGCATGAAATCGGTAAAATCAACCAGGTTCCTTTCTGAAAGAATCACTGCACGCTCCACAACATGCTGTAACTCACGGACATTCCCCGGCCAGTGATAATGCGTAAGTTTCGTAATAGTTGCACTATTTATCTTAAGGGTGGCTTTGTTGTATTTCTTTTTATAAAGTGAAAAGAAATGATTAAAAAGAATTGGAATATCCTCCTTTCTTTCCCTTAAGGAAGGAACATGTAATTCAACCATGTTGATACGGTACAGGAGATCCTCCCTGAATTCATTTCTTTGGACCATTTCGTTCAGAGGTCTGTTCGTTGCACAGATTAATCTGAAATCAACGGGTAATTCATTCACCGAACCAACGCGGATAACTTTCCTGTTCTGAAGGATATTTAATAATTTAGATTGCAGAGGTAATGAGAGGTTCCCGATTTCGTCAAGGAATATTGTTCCCTCATTTGCCAGTTCAAATCGACCGGGCTTATCTTCGTGAGCGTCAGTATATGCTCCTTTCATATGACCAAACAATTCGCTTTCGAAAAGATTTTCAGATATCGAACCAAGGTCAACGGATATAAATACTCTCTGATGTCTCCCTGATTTGCGATGTATCATTCTGGCTATAAGTTCTTTACCAGTGCCATTTTCACCAAGAATCAGGATGTCTGCATCTGTACCGGCAACTTTTTCCACAATTCCCAGGCATTTTTTTATTGGCTCGGATTCACCAATAAAAAGTCCATAATGCTGGCTCATATCCTCAATGAGTTTTTGCTGTGTATGGCGAAGATGTTGCACCTCTTTCCTGGATTTTTTCAGCTGGAGTGCTGCATTGATGGTGGCAAGCAATTTCTGATTCTTCCATGGCTTTAAGACGAAATCTGTTGCACCTGCCTTGATTGTACGTACGGCGAGGTCAATATCTCCATAAGCAGTAATCATAATTACAACCACCTGGGGATCAATCGACAGAATCCTGTCGAGCCAGATAAATCCTTCTTCTCCAGTACGCTTACCACGTTGAAAATTCATATCAAGTAACACAACATCATAATTCCCCGATTTTATCTTTTCTTCAATATTTTCCGGTATCTGCTCGATCTGAATATCTGTGAAAAATCTCTTCAGGAAAACGTGGGCTGTCTTCAGTACATCGTAATCATCATCAATGACTAATATTCTGGCTTCTTCTTCCATCGTTAAGTTCATCGTTTTGTGTTACAAAATTAGGGACGATAATTTTAATTTAATAGAGCCGTACCGCGGTTCTATTAATACTATGTATCCATTTTCATGGATATTCAATGCACAACAGGATAAAGTTACAAAATCGTAACGATATCACACACTGACTGTAACGAAAACGCACACTTCTTGTTTATTTGAATCGTTGAGATTTTTATAAATGCAATTAGATCAACAACATAGACATAATGGTACACTATTTGGCTAATATCATTGAAAAATAAGTCGAATGTACAGAATACCCCAGTTTATAAGACTTCTCCTGAAAGATAAGTTTCATACTTTAATCAATCTTGTTGGATTATCATTTGGTTTAGCCTGTTCTACCATTATTTTTTTGTATTTATTTAATGAATATTCTTACGACAAATATCATTCAAACGCTGACAGAATTTACAGGGTTGCACAGAATTATATAACCTCGGGTAAACCTAAAAAATTTGCCATTTCTTCCCCTGCCTTGGGTCCATTGCTGCACCAGGAATATCCTCAGATCGAAACATTTGTAAGGATTAAACCGGTCAGTAAGGTATTAATCAAGGCCGGGGAAAAAGTATTTTATGAAAGTAATATTGCATTTGCAGATTCAAATTTATTCAAGGTTTTCACATACGACTTTATTTCGGGTGATCCCGAAGATTGTTTAAAACATCCAGGGGATGTTGTTATCAGTGAAGAAATCGGCAATAAATTCTTTGGAGATAAGGATCCTATGGGTCATACCCTTCTTCTGGAGAACAGGTTTTTACTTACAGTTACAGGTGTCATCAAAGATCCTCCCTCCAACTCGCATATTCCCGAAAAGGCATTTATATCCTACATATCATGGGATGAAAATTCAGGTTTGAAGTCGACCGATTGGTCCTTATTTGAAATAAATGATCTTACATTTTTATTGTTTTACAGGGATTTTAACCGGAAAGCATTCGATGATAAATGGCCAGAGTTTTATGAAAGATATCTTAAAGAAGATGGGGAGCTTTATGGACAGATTTATGAACCCATTTTTGAAAGATTACCAGATTTGCATTATCATTCAGATCTGCCTGGTGATTATGCCACAGGTAATAAAGTTTTTCTCTATACCCTGTTTTGTATTGGTATTTTCATTTTAATTCTTGCTGGTATTAATTATACCAATATGAGCACTGCGAAGGCAACGCAGAGGATAAAGGAAGTTGGTATAAGAAAAGTCTTTGGTGCAGATCGCAGATCACTCATCATACGTTTCATGAGTGAATCAATGCTCTTATTCATAGTAACCCTGATCATTTCGCTTGCAATTGTGGAATTTATACTGGAATTTACCTCTTTCAATTATTTAATTGGCACAGAACTTTCACTCGCGTTTTTTAAAAAGCCGATTCTATTGGTTGGCATATTATGTATAGCCCTTACCTTCACTATCCTGGCAAGTCTTTATCCTGCATTTTATCTGAGTCGATTTGCACCGGCTGAAACACTCAGCAAATTATTTAAATTGGGTTTGAATGGAGCATATACCCGGCAATCCCTCGTTATTATGCAGGTTCTGCTTGCAATCATAGCAATCACTTTTACATTATTGATGAGAAGCCAGATACAATATCTGGTAACCAGTGACCCCGGATTTAATAAGGAAAATATTATCTATCTGCCGATAAGGGATTCTATTTTGGCCGCTGCCGTGCCTTATTTACAGGAGGAGCTTAATAAAGATCCCGATGTTATATCTGTTACCACTGGTTTCAACTATCCGGGATTTCCTAGTGGGGGCCTTTACTGGTTCGAAGGAGAAAATGGAATGGAAGAACATAATATTCCGGTTTTTTTTGTGAATCATGGATTTCTTGAAACATTCGGATTTGAGCTGATAGAAGGAAGAGATTTCAGTTTTGAATATGGATCAGATACTTCTGGTGCTGTTATTGTAAACGAAACCCTTTGCCGGTTCATGAATTGGGATAATCCCCTGGGAAAAAGAATAACCCAGTTCAGGAGTCTGGATGCCAGGGTGGTTGGTGTTGTCAGGGATTTTAATTTCAGATCGTTACATACAATGATTGAACCATTAATTATCCGTTTACAATTCAATTACGGCGGACACCTGTTCATCAAGCTATCCGGTAACAGTATTTCTGAAATAATAGATTTCCTTGAGGATAAATATGCTGAGATTGTTCCACACAGGCCATTCGAATTTTTCTTTCTTGATGACAGATTTAAATTGATGTATCAGGAAGATAATCTGCAATTGAAATTGATCGGATTATTTTCAGTTATCTGCCTGATTATTGCAGGTCTGGGAATATTTGGTCTTGTTTCGTATTCAACTGAACGGAAATTTAAAGAAATTGGTATCAGGAAAGTACAGGGAGCCACGGCAGTGGGGATTGTCTTACTGATTACCAGGCATTTTTTAAAGATAACAGTAATTGCAATCGTGATCGCTATCCCTGTATCCATATGGTTGTTTTTCGTGTGGTTGAATGAATTTGCTTACAAAGTTGAAATAAATATCTGGATTTTAATCTGTAGTAGTTTAGGAGTAATCGTAATAACATTATTAACTGTTTTATATCATTCTGTTTATTCGGCCAGGTTAAACCCGGTTGAATCATTACGATACGAATAAATATCGATTCAATTATGTTTAAACATTATTTTAAAACGGCTTTCCGGTATTTATACCGTAACAGGAATATAACCCTGATAAACATTATTGGTCTGGCTCTGAGTATTGCCCTTTTCATCCTGATCGTACATTATGTTCAGAATGAGTTGAAGTATGATAAATTCAATAAGGAAATTGATCATATCGGCCGGTTGGAATTTCTCGGGGATGATGGGAATAGCAGGGCATGGACAACTTCAGCTATGGGATATGATCTGGTTGAGCGGGTTCCTGAAGCTACAGGATTTGTCAGAGTACAATTCTGGGGTGATATATATCTTGATTATAACGAGAGTAAATATCAGATCGGGGATGTCATGCTGACCGACAGCAATTTCTTTGATTTATTTGATGTTGAATTAATACGTGGAAATCCTTTTACTGCTTTAACAGAACCTTTCTCGGTTGTTTTAAATCAAAGCACGGCTGTTAAAATTTTTGGTGATAAAGATCCGATGGGTGAGATATTAAAAACAAGCAGTGACAGGGACTATATGGTAACCGGCGTCATCAGGGACCCGGAAAATTTTCACCTTCAGTTTGATGCAATCATATCCTTTGTTACGTTAAAAGAATTTTATGGGGAAGAACATCTTTATACATACCGGACTTTTCAATCCTCAACATATATTAAGCTTATTCCTGATTTTCAATTAGATACTGTGAATAAAAAGGTAAATAAAGTATTTCACCAGGTATATTCAAAGATTACCGGCCGGCCTGAAGATTCATTGACCTTCACGGCAAGCTTAAGGCCTCTGAAGGATGTGTATTTTGCCCGGCATGTTGACGATGTAGGCAGCAGGCACGGTAATAAACAGTTTGTCATCATTTTCATGATAATAGCCGGTTTCATTATCGCGATTGCTTGCATTAATTATATCAATTTATCAACTGCAAGGGCAACATTGCGAGCCATGGAAATAGGCATAAAGAAAGTTACAGGATGTGACAAACGGAGATTAATATTTCAATTTCTTGGTGAATCCATGCTGATTACATTAATGGCAGCTCTTCTGGGTTTACTCACAGTGGAATTATTATTTCCGGTTTTTGAGAGGATCATTGGTGATGATCTTCGCATTGCATACCTTGAAAATCCGGTTAATCTATTACTGGTCTTATCAGGTATAATTGTTGTTGGTTTGCTGGCAGGTTTATATCCTGCGTTTTATCTAACCCAGTTTCAACCGGCGAGTGTTTTAAAAGGTGAAAAAACCAGGGGCCGCTCAGCCGGATTCCTGCGCAAAGCGTTGATCATTTTTCAGTTTACAATATCGATTATCCTCATTATCGGAACAATTGTGGTTTATAATCAACTGAATTATCTGAAGAATAAGAATCTTGGTTTTGATAAGGAATACATTGTAACTGTTGGATTAATCAGAGAGATAGCAAACAGCAGGGAAATTTTTAAAGAAAATCTTTTACGGTATCCACTTATCCGGAAAGTGGCCTATTCCTATACAGTCCCGGGCAGTTCAGGCAATTATGAAACCTTCGAGATCGAAGGTGAGAGCTTTAATACAAATGTCTATACCATTGATCCCGATTATGTTGATCTGATGGGCATGGAAATTATCAGGGGAAGGAGCTTTTCGTGGGATCTGGAAACAGACAGGTTCAATAC
The DNA here is from genome assembly GCA_001304505.1 of Bacteroides sp. SM23_62_1. Taxonomy (GTDB): domain Bacteria; phylum Bacteroidota; class Bacteroidia; order Bacteroidales; family SM23-62; genus LJUQ01. Next base: position 5,994 of record LJUQ01000075.1, on the reverse strand, counting down.
ATGCCTGATCAATGAAACAGGGATCAGGAGACTTAATATGGATATTGATAGTGTTGTTGGTAAAAGATTTTTGCATCCCAGCTGGTATATCACAGCTTTTCCTGTCACCCAGTTTGAGATCATTGGGGTATTAAAAGATTTTCATTTCAAGTCGCTTCGGACACCTATCGAACCATTGATCTTTGGTTGGAATGATGAGTGGTTTGGATATGTCAATATAAAAATCTCTTCAGAAAATATTGGAGAAGCATTAGAGATCATTGAAAAGGAATGGAAAAATATATCACCGCAATATCCTTTCCAGTATTCATTTATGGATGAAAATTTCGACAGGATGTACAGGGTAGATCAGAAATTGGGTGAAGTATTCCAGTATTTTGCAGGGTTTGCCATATTTATTGCCATCATGGGCCTTTTCGGGCTGGCTGCATTTATTGCTGAGCAAAGGACAAAAGAGATTGGGATCAGGAAGGTTATGGGAGCAACAGTATCCAGGATTTCCTTAATTCTGGTAAAGGAATTTACAATTCTCATCATCCTGTCCAGTATTGTAGCATGGCCTTTGGCCTGGTTCTGGGCAAAGAAGTGGCTACAGGAGTTTGCTTATAAGGCAGATCCCGGTATATTTATTTTTATAACTGCTACACTGATTGCAATTTTTATTGCCTTGATTACGGTCATAACTCAGACTATCAGGGCTGCTAACACAAACCCCGCCGAGGCATTGCGGTATGAATAGTTTCCGGTTTTCAGTTTTTGGTTTTCTGTTCTCAAATCCCTTATCCAAGACAACCGAAAACTATTCCTATTTAGGTCTGTACCTGTTTTTATCGGCGAAAAAGTCCATCAGCCATGTTTTTTTCTTAAATACTGCGGAATGCAGAACACCATCGGGTATAAAATAGGTGTCTCCTTTCCTGTAAGTTTTTGTATGACCGCCGATCGTAAGATCCATTTCCCCCTCGAACACCACCCCCCATTGTGCGCCATGCCTGTGCTCGGAGACTTTACCGATAGCCTCGATTTCAAAGAATACAAGCTGGTGATTCTCGGCCTGTGATATTCTGCCTCTAACACCTTTAAAGGGGATATCTGCCTCCGGTAGAGATGATATCATTTCAGGATATAAAAATTCCATAGTGATAATAATTTTCAGGTTTGTTTTAATACTGAAAAGATACAATATTATCCTGGAAAACTGATCACGATTTCATACCATGAAAAATGTGATAGTTGTGACGATTTTTCAACAACCGGACATTCAGGATCACATTGGTACGAAAAAAGATTCTGAGAATGAACCTTTTTATAAATTGAGCTTCCTTCAGATCTGAAATCCAATTCCTGTACTTTTTATAACCTTCAATGATTGAATGAGTTATATCTTCAGATAATAATAAGTTCAATCCAATCAAATTAATATTTTCAACATATTTGAATAAAGGCCAGTGGTTGAACTGCATTCTTCTTTTCCAATGCGATAGAGGACCTTTCTTTTTTTCTGACTTTGTCAGTATATCAGCTATAAGAAAATGTCCCCCGGGTTTCAGGACCCTATGAACCTCCCTGATAAATGCGGATTTATCCGGATAATGAAAAGCACTTTCAATATTGATGACAATATCAACAGAATTATCCTTAACAGTTGAAAGGTTTTGCGCGTCATCAACAATAAATTTAATATTATTTCCAGGGATATCACCTGTTAATTCATTAGCTATCATAATATTGCCATGATTCAGATCCACGCCGGTAAAAAATCCCGGGGCATATTTCTCATAGATGTACATGCTTTGTACCCCATTTCCACAACCAATTTCAAGAACTTCCTTATCACTCAGTTCAGGAAGTTTTAATATGCAATAATCTGTAAGATTCTTTTGAGCCTGGCTGAATGTAGACATATCTTCACCATCCAGGGGATAATGCAACATGGTATAATTCCCGTCAATTTTACGGAGGGATTCATTCATGGCAATGTAATAATCGCCGGTTGAAAAAGCGGATTTGATGAGACGAAAGAGTTGCATGAAAAATTAGTTGTAATAGAACAGGAAAATGAAAATCCCGGCAAAGCTATAAAAAAGAAATGGAATAATATTATTTTTATTCGAAATGAAAATTACCAGGATGGGTGATAGAAAAAAAAGTTTGGGTAAATTCAAATTGGAGTCATTACAAAACCTGATATGAATAGAATTTTATACTAACCAAAATTTACTAAACATGAAAACGATTATTTTTTCATTAGTGTTTCTTTTATTTACCCTGTTATCCTTCGGTCAGACAGAGAGATCTGCTGAGAACAATCTGCCTTTTAAAATGGAAGAACTCACCTCCCCGGATTTTATCAAAGCAGTGGAGAAATCGGGTGGTACATGTATCATTCCCCTGGGCATTATGGAGAAACACGGAGCCCATTTACCCTTGGGGACAGATATGATTGATGTCAGGGAAATTACTTTCCGTGCAGCCAAGCAGGAATATGTGATCATTTTCCCTCCATTTTATTTTGGCCAGATATATGAAGCAAAACACCAGCCCGGTACCATGGCATACAGTCCCGAACTGGTCTGGAATATTTTGGAGGAAACCTGCGATGAACTGAACCGGAATGGAATTACCAAAATCATTCTTGTGAATGGCCATGGGGGGAATAACAGCTTATTGCCTTATTTTTGCCAATCCCGGCTGGCAAAGCATAAAGGTTATGCTGTATATCTCTTTCAGTCTGAAGAATCAGGAGAATTCCGTGAGAAAGTCAGGCAGCTGAGAAAAACAACTACGGGAGGGCATGCAGATGAAGAGGAAACGTCTATGATGCTGGCCCACCGTCCGGATCTTGTTCACCTTGACAGGGCAGCAGAGCAGTCAGGAGAAGACCTTAACAGGATCGATCTTCCTTATACTTATACCGGGATCTGGTGGTATGCAAAATACCCGAACCATTATGCCGGTGATGGCAGTTATGCTTCAGAAGAGCTCGGGAACCTGATCCTGGATCATGATGCTGGCCAGCTTGTAAAAATGATCAGGAGTGTGAAGGCTGATAAAACCGTTATGGAACTTCAGAATGAGTTTTATCAGAAGTCGGCAAAACCCTTGAAGACTGAGCAGTGACCGGGGTAGAAGAAGTCGCAAAGTAGCAATGGTGGCATGTGCCGAAAAAAAAGTAATCAGCCTTAGGCTGATGCCAATGTTTTTCGAGCATCCTCGAAATGGTGAAGAAATCAAAGATTTCTGCCATTTCGGGAGTCGCAGGTGTGGGATATAGGCTATGGGTTTGGTAGCAATGGTCGCAGGGTCGCAAAGAGAGAGAAGAAGAGCGATGAGTTGCTGCCGGTTTTTAACCGGTAGTTATACCATCGAATGGTGGATCAGTTAAGTCCGGTTTCCAACCGGACCAGAATAACATCGGGAGAGCCGATCAAATCCGGTCCCAGGTGGACAGACAAAGTTATCGCAAAGCTTTGATTTACAGGCTTATTGTCCTTGTGAACTTGTTCTTTTCTTTGCGATCTTTGCGTGAAAAGTAGTTGCGGCACAACCCAACAAAGAGAGGGCGGAAATATTGAACTCAATGCCTCCCTTTCCCTGCCCGAACCACCATTCCTGTTATCACGAATAATACAAAAACACCCGTCACAATCCATGCCCAGTAATTGGGAACCTGGGATTCAACCCACATTTCATATTGCTCCGTAAGAAAATAGTCGTCCTTTACTGTCCAGAGAATGCCACCGGTCTGAAGAGAATCAGGATTAGTATCGGCATATCCATTGGATGCAATGATCTTGCCGGGCATCCTTATTTCCATATCGTATTTGTTGAATGACCAGAATTCAGTTATTTCATCAAATGCTGAAATAGAACTGTCTATTTCAGCCTTGAATGCGTAATAAAATTCCTCACCGAAAACAGGAATGAATACCTGGGCAGTATCTTCACTCTCTTCATTCATGATCTGGTGAACAAGCTGTGACTCTTTCGATCTCATTTCCTCCTTATCTATCATGAGGTCAGGATCATCCCCAAACAGGTCATAAAAGATTTCAATCCACTGTCTGATCAGGCTCGTCCACATCCATTGCTCTGATTTCACATCAATAGTGTCTGCCATCTCTTTGAACATTGTGCTATCCGGTCCGTTGATCAGGTCTTCCCGGACTTTATCAGGCAGATAAACAAATTTCAATTCTTCATCTGTCAGAAAATCTGACATCGGGCAGGAAATGGTCAGAACTTTTCCAACTGTTTCACTGAATCTGAAAACCGTTGTAAACCATTTGAAACTTCTGGAAAAATGTGCACTTCTTTGCATTTCCCGGTTGATCCCGCTATCAGCTTTGTATTCTGCATTAATTTCTTCCACACTCGCGAAATATTTTTCTGCAGTAAGGGTCCAGGTAGTATCATTATTTTCATTCACATCAAAGGTCAGTTCAGTTTGCCAGGTGCTGTCGATGGGCACCCTGAACTGATCCGATTCAAAATTCTTTTTGCTGTTTTTCACAATAACTTTCCTGGTGACAGAACCATCTTCATGAACTGTGTTAATGACATATGTTTCATAATCACAAGAGAAGAACATAATCATGAATATGAATAAGAGAGATATTTTAATTTTCTGTTTCATTGTTTTAAAGATTTAATTTTGATTTATTATCGTTTGTATTATCCTCCATGCTGCGTTTGATCATATCCTGTATATAAGGCTCAAGGCCAAAACTTTTCTGGAGGTCTTCATAGTTTTCCTGCAATTCCAGATAGGAATTCAATAATTCTTCCAGGTCGGATGTGGATATGGTAATACTGTCCTCCTTTATTTGATCTCTGGCAACCATATTCAGGAAGACTTTATGCATGATTCCCAGATCCGGTTTACGGCCGTTAATTGTATTTACTGTTCTGATCAGTTGGTTCTCGAGATTATTTATCCTGTTTGTGATAATGATTTGTTGGGTGATGAAGATCCCGATGAAAAGAGCAGCAGCAGCAGCCATTGCTCCCCTGATCCAGCCATGATCTGCCCAGCCAAAAAGGTAATTACCCAGTTTTTCCTGAAAAACGGGTTTTTCCTCTGATACCTTAATCCTTCTCATGATATCATCTGTCAATTTCTCTTTGCCGGATAGAACGGGTTTGTTACTCTTAAGGGCCTCAATTACTTTGGAATATTTATCATGGTTATTCATTTTAGATATATTTTTTTATCATTTCACCAATTTTCCTGCGGGCGTGGTTCAGGTTACTTTTTATGATTGTTTTTGCCATACCTGTTATCTCAGCAATATCGTCGTGTGACAGGCCTTCCAGTTCACTCAATATAAATACGATCTTTTGCTTTGTGCTTAATTTGAAAGTCAACATTCGTATTATTTTTCCAATCTCTTCATTATCCAGTTTTCTTTCAGGATTACTTTCGCTGATTAGTCCCTGGGCGTTCCAGCTGTTTGTATCAGGATAGATAAGCTGCATTCTTTTCCTTTTTCTGAGAGCGTCATAACATTTATTTACAACGATTCTGTAAAGCCAGTTGGTGAATTTCTTCTCAGGATTAAAACTCCCGATTTTGTGCCAGACGGTAATAAAAGATTCCTGGACAATATCATTCGACTCTTCTTCATCGTTCATTATCCTGAATGCCACGCTGAATGCAAAATCAGAATATCTGTCAATGAGAGTTCTGAAAGCTGCCTCATCCCTGTTAATACACGATCTGATCAGATTGACGGTATCCAAATTGAATCGCTTTGGTTATGAATAACGTGTTGTGGGATTAAATCGAAGATATTTATCATTTAGGATTTGCAGAGCCGCGCCGCGGCGCGGCTCTGCAAAAAAACCAGGATTCAATTACACAGCTATTTCAATCACACTTCACGTTATAAATAATACGTTTATTTTTAGGCAAGGTAAAAAAGAATCGGGAAATTTTTATAAAATGTTGCGGACTCCCCCCCCTCCCCCTCTCTCGCGAGAGAGGGGGGCACA
>LJUQ01000074.1 GCA_001304505.1 Bacteroides sp. SM23_62_1 | reverse complement strand
TTCTTTTTTGCTTTAAGCATTTCAGCGAATGTTTCCACTTTGGTCCTCAGTGAATCAGCACTATAGGCCCTGCTGTCAAAGTTATCTATTTCGAGGGATAGAACGGGAAGGCCGGTTTTTTCCTCCAGATATTTTTTTTGAATATGGGATATTGTTGCCACGGGACGGCAATTATAAAGATATTGGGCAATAAAACCATCCAGTTTCATCAAATCGGCCGCCTTTTCGTAAAACTGGATTTGTGCCTCAGTGCCGTAATAATACCCCCCTGCCATCTCATAGTCAGCGATCATCTCCCCTGGTGTGTTATAATTTCCCTTGGGTTTGACTTTGACGCCTCCCCAACTACCTAATATAAATGTTAGGGGAACAGCCAGCCCTGTTTCTTCTATTAAACGTGTTACCCTGGGATCAGAAGTATGACCCAACCGGACCATGACCCGGGGGGCTCCTCTATTTGTCACCCCTGTGCCTGCTTTGACCCGCTTTTCCAGCTCATCAATCAGGATATCCATGGCCTTTATTCCTTCCCGTATGCCCCTGCCGGTTGAAGAGCCGGAAAGCGCTTCAAGCAGCTCTAGTTCGACTACACTGACCGGCACCGGATCCGCTTTCATAACCTCTACCAGCCTTGCCAGGTTATCTCTAAACGGTTGGCTGCTTTTCCGTGATCTCTCCCAGGCATCAGGGGCTATCTTAATATCTAAAACTTTCTCCGCCAGCTCAAGGGCCTGGTTTATGCGAGCGCCCAGATAATGAACCCGTTCCGGCAAATACTCAGGGTATTCTCCCCATTTAGAATCCATGACGCCATCAATGTAGGCTATGGGAACCCCATACAGTGCCGTTACAAGATCATCGGCCTTGGATCCCATATCACAATAGTAACTGGAAGCTAAGGCAAGATCCGGTACCGGGATCATCCCCTTGGCTATACCGCCTATCTTGGCCTGCCATAATGAGCAAAGCGCATGTCCGGGAGGAAGCCCATTTGCCTCGCCTGCTTCGAGTATGGGCGAAAGCTTATTGAAAATTTGTCCCATGGTATGATCCAGTACCATATCAGGGGCACTCACAAACACATCTTCGGAAGAGGCGCTCAACATCAATCCCGGCCCGAGTATTGCGGGAAATCCAAAGTATACGATCTTTTTGCCATCGTCCCTGGATAGAACCAGGTCAATAAGCTCCTTAAGCCAAGCCCCCAGTAATTTCCTCACCCCTTCCAATGAAACATCATGATTTTGCCTGACCCAGCTATCAGCCCTCTCCGTATCCTCAGGACCTATGCCCAGTCTTTCAAAAGATGCCTCTATCCTGGGCCTTTCCACTGCAATTTCTTCATACTCAAACCCGCAAAGCTTAAAAAGTTCATCGTAATAATTACCCATGGCTTATTCCCTGATTGTCTCCATAAATGTCTCGATACGTGTTTTCATAGGGCCAGACTCCATTGCGTCGTATTCAGACTCCAAGACAAGCATAGGAAGCCCGGTCTCTTTCTTTAATATGCCTGGGAAAAAATATGACTCAACTTTATATGATTCCCGGTACATTAATTGGTACCAGATCAGTCCTGCCGTATTATAGTCTTTGGCCAGCTTTACCAAAAAATCAAGGCGTTCTGTACCAGGCCTGAACCAGCCAGGGCATACCCGGTCCATAAAATATGATTCAGCCAGATTGGCCATGAGATCGCCTTCGAGTTTTACCATGCCCCAGTAAGGGCGTATCCCCTCTGCAAATTCCTCCATAACGACCCTTCCTCCGCTATCCTCTATGATATCCATTACCTTGTGGTCTTCCCGGGCAAGGGTGGATCCGGTAAACAGAATTCTGGGACCTTCCTTGGAAAGGGGGGTATTCTCCTTGACTTCCTGGATAAACGATTCAAGTATATCAACCATGATCTCTTTATCAGCCAGGAAAGAGCCGTGATTCAAGGCGACAAAGTCTTTACTGGTCACAGCAAAATTCCCGGATTTTCTCATCAGGCTTATCTTTCTAAAAAGCTCCCTTTCCCTGTTACACAACTCTATTGATTGCTTGAGCCTTGATTCGGTGATTTCAATCCCTGTGGACTCCTCAAGCTTTTTCTTAAGCCTGACTATGCCTTGGAGATAATACTCAAGGCCTATTTGGTCCTTGACGTGTGGCACACCGAAGATAAATGATTCTATTTCAGGAGTATAATAACCCACGGTGTTTGAAAAGGCCCGGACATGGTTGTCGGTTATTGGAACAACAATGAGATCAACAATAGTATAGTATGGGTCTTTTCCTGATGTAAGGTAACCTATCTGGCTCCGCCAAAAGGGGTCGAACCATCTGCATATATAAGCACCGGCATTCCTTAATATACTGTTATCTCCAGCCTGGATAAAGCAGAGGGGTATAGCGTCACAGGCCAATAAAAGTTCTTCCGGCAAAAATCCCCCGGCAGAATATCCAATAATCTTACGCCCCTGCTCCTTTTCTTTGCTCAAATCAGTTAGTCGTGTCTCTAGATGTGAATCGAGCTTCTCAAGAGCCTTCATCTCCGTCTCCTACTTGGTCAAATCCACCGTTGATACTTACTCCTCTATTATAAAATTAAAATTTAAAAGATTGTAATGAAAATTGCTATAACTTCAAACATGGCGGGGCTTGATGCTTTTATAGTTGATAAGAACTTGCTTATTTTTTGAGTCGGAACGCGGCCTATTGAGTGGGATTGTTCTCTTCCGCCGTACGTTCGTATGCGCGCAGGCCCAGCGCCAGTGTGATCAGGCCAAGAACCGAAGCAGCAAAGCCGACTATTACCGCAGAAGATCGAACCATTTTGTCATCTCCAAAAAAATAAGTAGTCAGCCACCCTACTGCCGACGGTCCGATGGTGCCGGCCACCAGATTCAATATAAGGAAGCAGAAGGCGGTGACCTGCCCTCGCATCTCGTTCGGAGTAATTGTCTGCAGCGACGCCGGGCCAAGACTGGCTGAAAAGCCTCCAAAGAAAATAACACCTCCAACGCAACCCAACACCCAATAGGGATTGTCAACCGCGTGCGCAAGGGTAATCGGAATCAGGACAAGGGCCTCGGCCGCCATCATCAGCTTTATATAAACCGCCTTTTTCCCGGCACTGATATATCGATTTGCCAGCACTCCAGCCAGAGAGAGACCGGCTGTCCCGAAAATGAAGATGGTGATTCCCAAATAGGGGCCTATTTGAGCATTGCTCCAGGCATAGCGACGGGAAAACCATGGTACTATCCAACCTAATATGGCCCCGTTGGTCATAGCGCCGAAGGTGGTGCCGCCGATGATCGATGCATAGGTCGCCCAGTGCCGACAAAGATACCGGAAGGTTGCCTTGACATCCGCCTCACCGCTTTTTTCTTTACGGGTTGGTTCCTGAATGGTCTTCATGGCCAGTACGAATAGTATCCCGGGCAAACCCACCAGCACAAAGGACAGCTGCCATGGTGTTACATGGCCTAGCAAAAAAATTTCCCTGGTGCCGCCGCTTAAAGCGAACTGGGTAACCAGCCCGCCGCAGAAGTTGGCGACTCCTGAACCCAACATGATGCCGCCGGAGAATACATTAAGCGGCAGAGCACGTTTTTCGCGGGGAAAATAGTCTGCGATTAACGAATAAGCGCAAGGCACAAGGCACGCCTCCCCGATACCAACCCCCATTCTGGCGAAAAACAGTTCCCAGAAATTACTGGCCTTGCCGCAAAGGACGGTCATGCTGCACCACAGGGCAATACCGGCAGCGAGCTGGCCTCGGCGGGAGCGGGAATCGGCCAGCCGGCCCAATGGGATTCCCATAATAGAGTAAAACACGGTAAATGCCAGGCCTTGGATCAGACTGAATTGAAAATCATTGATTTGAAAATCAGCACGGATCGGGTCAACAAGATAGAGAATGATCGCCCGATCCACGAAGGATAAGGTATAGGTCAAATACAGCACAACCACAACATACCATGCGTATCCGGCAGACGGATATGACGGAGTTTCTCCCATAGACCCTGCATTACTTGACTTTGTGCTATTATTCATACGATCCGATATCCTCTCTGCATATCCAGGTCATTAATCAGACGGCGCCTCTCCTCATCCCTCATTGGCTTTTATTCTCTATTGTTTCCGATCCAGGATAATCCTGGCGTCAACAGCTACAGCTCCATCACTGTAAGCTATCAGAGGATTGATATCCATCTCTTTTATCTCGGGATTTTCTTCAATGAATTCGGATAATTTTAACAATAATTTTTCAAGATATTCAATATCAACAGCCGGCTGCTCCCTGTAGCCTTCGAGCATACGATAGGCTTTAATCTGCCGGATCATATCACCTGCGTCTTTGTTCGTTAACGGGACGATCCTGAATGATACATCCTTAATTACTTCAACAAATGTGCCTCCCAGTCCGAACATCAGCATTGGGCCGAATTGCGGGTCTTTTGTCATACCCATAACAAGTTCCAGTCCGGGTTCAGCCATCTTTTGCAGGGACACGCCTTCAATCACTGCTTCTGCAGTTTTTTCTTTAACTGCTGTCATAATTTCACCATAGGCGTTTTTAACCTGATCTTCATTTTGCAGGCAGAGTTTAACACCCCCAATATCGCTCTTATGCGTAATCTGCGGAGAGATAATTTTCATTACCATAGGGTAGCCGAGATTGTTTGCAACTGATACAGCTTCATCTTCTGATTTTGCCAGTACTGGCTCGGTGACATTTATGCCGTATTCTTTCAAAATCGTTTTACATTGTATTTCATCCAGGATATTACGATCAGACTTTTTTAATATATCCAAAAATATCTTTCTGTTTTCTGATGAAACGCTCTTGTGTATTTTTTCAGGAATAATATCCTTTCCGGATCCCACTCTGAATTTTACAAGATTTGAAAGAGCATTAAATGTCCTCTGCTCCGAAAGAAAAACCGGAATACCGTTAGCAAAAAAATAATCGCGAATGTTTCTTCTTTCTACTTCAAGCTCTATTGATTCCACTCCTGTAAGATCTTCAGGAAGTATTATTATTATAGGTTTTTTGTATTTGTTTCTTACTCTCACCGGGACTTCAAGCAGCGCCTGCTGCTGTTCTTCCGGCGGTGCTGTGGTTCCGCTGAAGATCTTGCTCATTTTGACAGAAAACAGTACCCTTCTGATTACAATAATATCAATATTCTCGTCAGCGGACATTGTCTCAAGAAGGGCCTCCAGAAGTTCCAGGGGAGGATGAGGATTCCCGATATCAACCGGATTTCTTGAAGAAGTCCCAATATTCGGGAGCAGTTCACGAAGCTTGGCTTCAGTTTCTGCAGCAAAATCCGGCATTTTCATGCCTGAAATTTCGCATGCATCCGCCCCTATAACTGTGCCGGCACCTCCCCCGCTTACATATGCAACCCTCAGTCCGCATCCTTCAGGTATACAGGAAAATCCGACTGTTGTATCGGTCAGTTCATCCAGAGTTGAAACCGGAATAGCATTTGTCTGCTGGAAAAATGCATTCCATGCAGTATCTGTTCCTGCGAGAGAGCCGGTATGAGACGACGATGCGGCTGCGCCAATCTGAGTCAACCCGACTTTCCAGATTATCAGCGGCTTTTTACCGGAATTACGGCGGGCTATGTCAAAGTACTGCGGTCCGTCTTTTACACCTTCCAGATATGATGTTATTATTTTTGTATCATCATCCTGCATTAGATACTCAAGAAGATCGGATTCGTTTATATCAGATGCGTTCCCATAACTGGCAACCTTTGAATATCTTATGCCTTCTCCTAAAGCCCGGCCTATAATACATTCGGACAACTGGCCGCTTTGGGCAGTTAATGCCACTGTTCCCGCTTCTTTAGAAAAATCTCCGCCGGTAACAACAGTAATTACGCCCTCAGGGCAGTAAGGGCCAAAACAATTCGGACCCATAATTCTGATTTTTTTCTCTGCAATTTGTACAATCTGCTGCTCAATAATGCGACCCTGTTCGCCTGTTTCGCTGAAACCTGCCGTGAACAGAACAGCTGCCTTGATTCCTTTTTCTATGCACTCTTTTACTATATCCACAATAAATCTAGAGGGGATTGTAATAAATGCCAGATCAATAGTATCCGGAATATCCGCCAGTTTGCGGTAAATCTTGTATCCCAGAACTTTATCCCCTTTATGATTTACTGCATACAGCTTACCTTTATACCCGAAATCGAGCAGAGCCTGTATATAACGGGTGCCGTATGAAACCAAATTCTCAGAAGCGCCTATTACAGCTATCGCTTCCGGGCGGAAAAAGTAATCAAGCTCATTATTATAATTTGTCATAAGTTTCCCTCGCTATTCAGGTCAATTATTTACAACAGGGAAATTCCTTATTTCTTGGACGGCGTTTTTTTTAGCAGCTTTTTTTAAAGGTTCCACTCAACCTCACTTACATTCAGATCATAGTAAGTTATAAGATGTTAAGAACATGCTTTTTCAGGGAAGGAGCATAGGAAGATAACCATTGTGTGTCAAGACAAAATGACTCACGCCGGGCCACCATTACTGTTTTAAAATTCTCAGAATGACGCTTCCCCGCTAAAATCAGGATATTCGAATCGACCCATGGGGTTCTCTTTGCGACAGGCGAACTTGTTTATTTGCAAGGTATGGGCAATAAGCCGGGGTAGGCGGGCGGCGAGCTTTTGGAATAATACCCAGGTACCGGAAGTCCGGCTATCTGCTCAGAAGTTACCCGCTCGCCTGGCAGGCACATTATGCTATTATCTTGCTTCCAAGGTTTTCGCCGCTGCAAAGAGAGCCTCATGGGTCAAAAATTGTAGATCTTGCTATTATTTAACATTTTTTTATTAAGCATATTTATTAACCGGATGATCCAAAAAAAATGAAGTTGAAATAACCTAGAGAATAATGTAGAAATATAAATTTTTATCTGATGGTTTTAAATATTACTTCTTGTTTATAAAGGAGATTAGAAATGGTCTTTTGGATTGGATTTTCATATTCAATTTGGAACCTTTGTTGCAGCCGGTAAGATGGGGAAGGAACCCTATGGCCCGCACTCCCATGACTTTAATCAGATAATGCTTTTTATGGGAGTAGATACAAATGAGATGGGGGAGTTGGGTGCCGAGGTCGAGCTTTGTATGGGCGAAGAAGGAGAAAGATATATGATTACTACTTCTTCATCGGTCTGGGTTCCCAAAGGGTTGTCCCATTTCCCGGCTACTATTAACAGAATGGATAACCGGTTTATATACATGGAAGTATCATGTGCTCCTGAATATAAAGAGAGGTCTGTGCCATTTGATAAGAAGGCCTTTGATGCTGCACCGATAATGGGATGGGAAGGAAAATACAGGAAGCACATTATGACAACCGCGTTTATTCGAAAAGGGGCCTGGCTTTATGGACCTAAGAACAGGGACGACTCAGGTGGTTCACTTGCCTTCATTTATAATAAAGACCCGAATGAATTTGAATTTCTTATTATGTGCGAGAGCTTAAAAAAGGCTCCGTACAGATTCGGTCCTATACCGGATAAGCCGCATGCCCATCCCAAACCCGAGATCCTTTTTTTTATGGGGACAGATACCGATAATCTAGGCTATCTGGGGGCAGAAGCTGAGTTATACTTAGGCAAGGAAATGGAAAGGCATGTAATAACCGAACCGACTGCGGTAGTGATACCTAGAGGCCTTGCACACAATCCGCTAATAATTACAAAGATTGACAGGCCGTTTATACTTACAGATGTTCGGCCTTTCGGCAGCGGAGATTTTGCGCCCGGAAAACTCTAATCTACTTCCATAACGGTTGCATGGTTAAATTTGTTCAGTTATTTAGATTTTTAACAAATGGGATCTTAAAACGTCTAACAGTAAAAGGCAGGAGGATATATGGAACAGGATGAAAATGGGATGCATATCGCCATCGAAGGAGTTCGGCATATTTATAAAAAGGATACTGTCGCACTTGATGGCATTGACAAAAGCACCCTTATGCGTATCATCTGTACCCTGCTGCCCCCCACAGAAGGGAAGGTTTCTGTGGGTGGTTATGATGTAGTGGATAATCGCAGGGAAGTGCGAAGACTGATAGGATACCTGCCCCAGGAGTTCGGTGCATGGCGTTTGCACCGTGTAGCAGAGGTTCTGGATACACTTGCAGCCCTTTCCGGTCTTGAGGAAAAATCTCTTCGTCATAAACGGGTCGATGAACTTATTGAGTCTGTCGGCCTTAGTGATGTGGCTGACCGGAAAGTCAAGAAACTTTCAGGAGGTATGGTCAGAAGACTGGGTGTGGCGCAAGCCCTTGTCCACGAGCCTAAAATACTGATTGTTGATGAACCTACAGTCGGGCTGGATCCTGAAGAGCGTTTACATTTCAGGCAGTTAATGACCAGGCTTGGACAGGACCGGGTCATCCTCCTTTCCACTCACATAGTTGCAGACCTGGGTTCAGGATGTTCTGATATGGCCTTGATCGATCACGGAAAGGTGAAATTCAGGGGCAGCCCATCCGAACTGATTAAAAGGGCAGTAGGTTCGGTCTTTGAAATAACCGTACCTCGTCATGATGAGGCAAGGGTTACCGCTGATCTGGAAATAGTATCAAGAGAGGACAGGAAAAATGAAGTAACAATCCGGGCAGTATCAAGTGACCGGAATCTTCCTCAAGGAGCAAGACCCCTGGAAAATCCGAACCTGGAGGAGGCCTACCTGGCCTTCATGGCTTCATTGGGGCACTCACGTGAAGTAGCAGGGAGGGAGGTTGTATCATGATCCGAATGGCACCTGTAATGGCTATTGCCGGCGCAGAGGCACGTGTTATAAGGCGACTTGTACGATACTGGGTTTTCCTGAGTCTTTCCTATTTGGGTATACTCATTGCCTACTTTTACTACGGGATCATCCATGGTCTCTTCTCTTCCTACTCAGCATCAGTAGGAATCATACAGCCGCGGTACCTTATGGGTCCTGTGAGTGTCTTGTATCTGCTGATATATCTCGCAGGATGTGTATTCCTTGGCTTTGATGTACGTGCCCGTGATGTAAGGGAACGAATGAACGAAGTCCTCGATTCCCGCCCCTACAGTAATCAAGAGCTTGTGTTCGGAAGGTTCCTGGGTGTCTTCCTACCTTCATGGATTCCAATGGTTGCAATCATGGTTCTCTTGGAATTCCTTGGCATCCTCCTGCTTTACCTGGGATCACCTGTTGGTGACATCATTGAAATCATGTCTGTTTTCTCTGTTGTCTTTCGCATGGCAATACCGGCCATGGCTTTTGCACTGGCATTCGTATTCCTGGTGACTCTCCTTGTGCGAAACCGGCTTGTGGCAGCAATACTCCTGCTTGTCCTGCTTGGTGGTGATATCTGGATAATGTCAACAGTTCTTCCTGTAAACTATATCAGCTTAATCGATTTTACAGGGGCTGTAACCTCAATTATACCCTCGGACATTGCTCCTGTCATGTCTGATCTTCCCGGCTGGGTACAGCGTTTTGCAGTGCTGATCGCTGCCATTGGAATGCTCATCCTCAGCGCGGCTGTCCATCCGCGCCTTGATGGCGGATCACGGGCCAGGACCGCTTCCATGGGAGCAGGGATAATAATCCTGGCTGTTATTCTTACTGCTTTAGTCTATTACCAAAAAGCAGAGGACATTAACAAGGTCGAGTACTGGAAGGAAGCACATGCGTTACACAAGGACGTGGCAGTCCCGGACCTGAAAAGTATTTCCGGAATGGTGAAGATAGAACCTGGAGATGATCTTGTACTTGACCTGGACCTTGCCTTTAAGGCGCCGGACCATAGGCAGGTAAAACAAGCCACGTTTACACTCAATCCCGGTCAGGAAGTAAAAAAGGTCCTGGATGCTTCAGGCCAGCCCCTTGAATATAAACATGAAAATGGTCTTCTGGATATCACTCTGCCCCGGGCGTTAGGAGCAGGAGAGGGGACCACCCTTCACCTGAATATCACAGGTATCCCGGACAAAAGGTTTGCCTACCTGGAAAGCGCCTTCCGGATTGAGACGATCAAAGCCGGCGGCAGTGGGAATGTTATAGGTATGATGGGCACCGAACGGGTTTTTTTTGACCCACGTTTTGTTGCATTAATGCCCGGCGCACGCTGGCTTCCGGCGCCCGGTCCTGAAACAGGCAGGGACGATCCCCGCCATCGTGACATGGACTATTATAATGTTGATCTTGTTGTTGAGGTACCGGAGGGGTGGCTGGTTGCCGGACCGGGAAGACGCCATACAGCGGGCAAGGGAGACGAAACACATAAATTCCGCTTTTCTCCTCCAGCTCCGGTACCGGATGTAGCCCTGATTGCGTCCCGTTTTGAAAGCAGATCCGTAGAGATAGAAGGATTATTGCTGGAGGTCCTGATATATGAAAAACACTTGAAAAACCTTGATATTATGGCTGAGACAGGTGAACACATAAGGTCATGGGTCGGAGAACGACTGAAGGAGGCAAAGGACAATGGGCTTGGCTATCCCTATGACGGTTTGACGCTGGTGGAAGTCCCCAACCTATTGATGGGTTACGGGGGTGGATGGCGGATGGACACAGTCATGTCGCAGCCGGGGATATTAATGATGAGGGAATTGGGCTTTCCGACCGCCAGGTTTGATTCGGCATTCCGTAAACCCGAAGAGTTCAAAAACAGGGAGGGAGGGCTGCCCAAGGCAAAATGGGAGAGATTACGGGCCTTTTTTATTAATGATATTACCGGTGGAAATGTCCTTTCAGGAGCGGCAAAGAACTTTTTTCTTTACCAGACCTCTTCAAAGGGTAAAGAGTCGCTTGCCCTGAATTATGTAATGGAAAACCTTTCCACTCTCCTGCTGACAGATACCAGGGCCTATTTTTCCGCTCATCTCCTGAATTCAAATATTAACCAGCTGGCCAGCGATGTTCTTGTCTCCTATTTTAGAAACCGGGTAGCCAAGACCACCATATCCGATGAAGTGGCAAGCATAGTAACATCCAGACCGGGGATCTGGGAAAAGGTTCTCAACACTTCACTCAGGGATATGGATCCCTGGGAGGATCCTCCCAGTACAGTTGATATCCTGACCCTTAAGGCATCTGCCTTTGCCAGGTCCATTCTGGACAGCCTTGGACCGGAAGACACGGGAAGGCTTCTCGCCCTCCTTCGTGAAACTCACAGAGGACAATCCTATACGATGGATGATGTAGTAGCCGCAGGCAATAGTCTTGGGCATGATCTGGAAAAATTGTTTTCCGACTGGTTTGGGAGTACGGCACTTCCCGGTTTTGTATGCACCGAGGCAAGGATTTTCCGTCTGCCGGATTCAGATGACGGTAATCCCCGCTACCAGTTGCTGATTACTGTGCGTAATGATGAACCCACTACGGGTCTTTTCCGTTTCGCATATTATTACCCAGGTGAAGGTACTCCGGGGGAACTGGTCACGAGTGATCCCATGAGCCTGGAAGGAAAGAACAGCATGCGTTTCGGGACTGTCTTGTCAAAGCCCCCTGTCATGCTCTATTTTGTACCCTATCTTTCCCTTAACCGGGAACAATTTCAGGTGCATATCCAGCCATATGATCCGGGAAAGATTATCAAGGAAAAGGCCATTGAAGGACGAGAGGATATTCCATGGGCAATACCTGAAGACGGTTCTATTATTGTAGATGACCTGGATCCGGGATTTACTGTCAGTGAAGGTGAAAATGGCAGTGGATTCAGGCTTAGCGCAAAGGAAGACGAAGACAGGATCACTGATCAGGGATTGCCGGTTGCCCCGTTCTATGCTCGACCGGCTGACTGGTCCCGTATAACTACCAGAGGGAGTTATGGTAAATACAGGCATACCCTGGCAGCGATCGGGGCAGGAAAGGGTGAGAAAGAGGCCACATTCACTGCAACCCTTCCCGGTTCAGGATCATGGGATCTTGACCTGCATGTTCCCCCGAAGGATAATGTTTTTCTGGGTGCAAAGTGGGGCAACTGGAATCTTTTGATAACAGATAAAAACGGGGATGAACATGAGATGGCATTTGACTCAAACGCTGCTATCCCGGGATGGAACCTGACAGGAAGTCTGGAACTCCCGGAAGGGGAGGTATCTATTGCGCTTTCAGATAAGAGTGATGGTCAAGTTATTGTAGCTGATGCCATCCGGTGGTCCCCTTCTGCCGGAAATTAATACAAGGAGAATAAATGTTCGGAATAATATCTTTTATAAAGGTCATGGGTTGTTATGTCAGGTTATTCCTCGTCCTGTGTGTCGTGCTAATCCTTCTTTCCGGATGCAGCAATGATAAATCATTGGATGAAGTGGAGTTTCTAATACCTGTCAGTGTGAGTGAAGTGGGGACAGCGGATGTTGAAGACCGGATAATGACCACGGGAACCCTCCGGGCAAGTAAAATAGCACGTCTTGAAGTTGAAACCGAGGGTGTCCTTGAATTTCTCACAAATGAGAAGAGTGGGAGACCCTATCAGGAAGGAGACAGGGTAAAGGCTGGTGACGTTATTGCCAGGATCACGGGAGAGGATGTACGCCTGGCCGCGAGAACAAAGGCAAATTATCAGAAATTTCTGGCAGCAAAAGATGAATATGAAGCAACAAAAAAACTGTACGAAGAGGGGTTTAAAAGTAAATCGGAATTACTCACCAAGCAGTCCGGTCTTGAAGATGCAAGACTGGAGTATGAGCGAAGCCTGAATGCAGAAAAACGCAACCTGCTGGCTACTCCCATAGACGGTGTCATCCTCAGGCTGGCAAGGGACAGGGACAACCAGAACCAGCCCCTGGCTGTGGGACAGTTTGTCAATCCCGGTTTTGAAGTAGCCAGGATCGCTCCTACCAGCGTTCTCATAGCGGATGTGGATCTGGTGGGTCAGGATGTGGCAAAGGTAAAGGAAGGACTTCAGGCAAGAATTCTGCATTATGCCTGGGAAAATGAGGTATTTACAGGTAGGGTCGTCCACCTGGATCCTGTGATTGATCCTGTAACCCGGGCACTCAGGGCCGAAGTAGAGGTGGATAATAGTCAGGGAAAACTCAGGCCCGGGATGTTTGTTGAGGTGATTATAATCAAGGAACAGAGAAAGGGTGTCCCATATGTCCCACGGGAGTCAGTAACAGATCGGGGCGGCAAATGGGTGGTTTTTGTCCTTAAAGGCCAGAGAGTTGCTATGAAAGAAGTGGTGCTGGGACTTGGTGATGATTCCATTGTGGAAATCCGCGAAGGTCTATCAGTCGGTGAACGGGTTGTCACTCGGGGGCTTGAAACACTTACCGACCAGACCCGAGTTCGTGTAACAGGGACCACCTGATCCCATGTATATTCTAGCACGCTACGCGACAAAACGACCGGTGGCAGTAACCGTGCTTGCTGCCGCGATTGTAATGCTGGGATGGATATCCTGGAAAGAGCTGCCCCTGGATCTCCTTCCTGACATACAGAGTCCTACCGTACTGGTCGCGATCCGTTCCGGTGACCGTCCACCGACTGAAATGGAACGCCTTTACGGTGAGCAGGTTGAACAACGCCTGTTTACAGTCAGGGGAATCAGGGCAATCAACCAAGTGGCCAGATCCGGAAACCTTATTGTCAGGGTTACATTCGATTGGAACTCGGATATGGATCTTGCCCTTGTAGACGTACAGAAGGCGGTAAATCCCATTGCCACAGATCCTGATGTTGATGAAGTTCTTGTCCGGCGTCAGGATCCCCGTCAGTTGCCTATCCTTTCTCTGGGACTTGTCGCCCCGGATGGAATGCCCAACCTTACTGAACTGCGTCGCATAGCAAAACGCCAAGTTGCTCCTGCCCTTGAACAGCTTGAAGGAGTGGCAGAAGTACGTGTTACAGGAGGTCGTGAAGAGGAAGTCAGGATCCTCCTGGACAGATATCTGATGGAAGCGCATGGTGTAACCATGGCAGTGCTAGAACAGCGCATTAAAGCATCAAACCTGGATATTAATGCAGGAACCCTGGAGGAGGGAGACAGAGTTTACCTTGTAAGGGGTTTATCAAGATTTAAGGATGTCAAGGATATAATGCAGGTACTGGTCAAGTATGACCGGGATTCGGAAAACAAGCAGGTTCCTGTGAGGGTTGGTGATCTTGGCCGTGTTGTTCTTGCTGAAAAGGAGATAAGTGATCTTGTCCTCGTTGACGGTCAGGAAGGAGTCAGTCTTTCCATTTATAAGGAGGCAGGAGCCAATACTGTAAAGGTTTCCCGAAGCGTAAGGGAATCCATTGAAAACCTGAACATTGATCTCAAAAATATTGAATTCAGAATAGTCAGCGATGAGGCGGCTCTGGTTGAAGATGCGATTAATGATGTTGAAAGCGCCGCTGTTATAGGAATTATTCTCGCAGTCATTGTACTGACCTTTTTCCTGCGTTCACTGGGATCAACAATCGTGGTTGCCTCGGCAGTCCCCGTATCCCTTATGGCCACACTGTTTGCCATGCATTTTGCCGGCTACAGCCTTAACCTGATGACTCTCGGAGGAATGGCTCTTGGCGCCGGCATGCTGGTTGATAATGCCATTGTTGTAATAGAAAGTATCTTTCGCAGAAGATTAGAGGGCGATTCCCCGGGAGAAGGGGCTGCAAAAGGTACTGCATTGGTCGCAGGGGCGATTGTGGCGAGCACACTTACCACATGTGTTGTGTTTTTACCTGTTCTTTTTATTCAGGGACTGGCAGCCAGGCTTGTATCGGGCATATCCTTTACTGTCGTAGTCTCTCTTGTCGCTTCTCTTGCGGTGGCTATTTTCTTGATTCCCGCTCTTGCAGGATGGTTTCTTCCCAGACGAAAAATCAGAGAGATTGATCCGGGAAAGGCAAGAATAGAAGCTGTTGTGCTGAGTCTGTTAAAACATCCCATTCTCGTAACATTCATCAGCCTTCTGCTGGTTGCAATATCAATCAACAGCCTGCTGGGTCTGGGCTCCGAACTCCTTGCCCCTGCTGATCCCAGGCAGTTTACCCTCAGGATTGTGGGTCCGCCAGGGCAGCGTGTTGAATCAACGAAAAATATGTCCTCAGTTGTTGAAGAGATAATCAGGGAGGCGGCAGGAGATGACCTTCGTACAATATTGTCTGAGGTGGGAAGGCTGCCGGAGGATTACCACTTTATACGTGAAGAAAGGACAGGAGAGAATACGGCAAGAATCCTTGTGAACCTGTCAGCAAAGGGTAAAACAGCGAGCCAGGTGGTTTCTGCCACTTCATCAGCAGTGTCTTCTCTCCCGAATGTCGAAGTGTCCTGGGAACTGGGGACTTCTGTTCTTTCACGGGCCATTGGTACTACGGGCCCTCCTGTTCAGGTTGAGATCTCCGGGCAGTCAGTTGCAGACCTAAGAAAAAACGCTGAAGAGGTTCTTGGACGATTAAGGACACTGCCTGAGCTCTGGAATGTGCGCTCTTCCTTTGAAGGTGGCGCCCCAGAAGTGCATGTCATCCTGAATCGAACACTCTGTGACGGTCTTGGTATTGATCTGGATAGTCTTACCAGGATACTTGAGGCTGGTCTTGATGGCCGTACTGTCACAAAACTCTCTACAGGTGATGAGGAACGGGATGTAGTCATCCTTATGGAAAAAAAAGATGTTCCTGACCTGAAATCCATCCCCTTTACTACTGCCGGCGGAGAGCGACTTACAGTGGGAGATGTCGCTGACTTTGTACCGGTAGAGGGAGCGCTTGAGATATTTCGAAGGGATCAGCGAAGGGTAGCCAGGATTACCGCGAGAGTTGCATCAGGTGTTGAGTACCCGGTTGCCAGGGCAGTTACTGAAAAGGTTATAAAAGATATTAACCTGAGTCCGGGGCTGAGGATCAAACTCGCCGGAGAAGAGGAGGAACGGCAGAAGGCCTTTAGTGAACTGAAGTGGGCAGGTATAATAGCTATGCTCCTCGTGTTCATGGTTCTGGCAGGCACATTTGAGTCTCTTGTCCATCCTGTCACTGTCCTTGCTTCCATACCCCTTGCCCTTGTGGGGGTAGCAGCAGTGCTTGTTCCGGGCGGTCGTCCCATTGGAGTTATGCAGTTTCTGGGTCTTATTGTTTTGTCCGGTATTGCCGTGAACGACGCAATCCTCATGGTCCAGACCGCACGTCAGCTTATGGCGGAAGGCCTGGAACGGAAGAAAGCGCTGGCCCGGGCTGCGGCTGTAAGGCTTCGTCCCATCCTCATGACTACCGCAACAACAGTACTGGCCCTGCTGCCCCTCGCTATAGGCATAGGTGAGGCAGCGCAGTTAAGGGCTCCTCTTGCCCTCACTGTTATCGGAGGGGTCATCACATCAACAATGTTTTCTCTTTTTGTCATCCCTTGCTTGTACCTTCTTTTGGACCATTTGCGTATTAATCGGGCGGAATCATGAAGTGGTACAACCTCCCTGTCCAGCGTCCTGTGGCCACATCTATGCTCTTTGCCGCTATTCTTTTGCTGGGAATCGTGGGGTGGCAGAAAATACCCATTGAGCTTGTTCCGAACCTGGAGGGTGACAAGTTATACATAAATTTTTACAGGCCGAACAGTGAACCTGAACTTGTGGAACGGGAAATTCTAATCCCCCTTGAGGCAAAGGCATCCGAACTCCCCGGAATGAAGGAGTCATGGGGTGAGGTCAGGGGATCCGGGGGTTCTTTTACTGTAAGCTTTGAGCCGGGAACAGACATTAAAGTTCGTCAACTGGAAATGCAGCGGCTGGCAATTGAACTGAAAAGAAACCAGCCAAAGGAAACAACAATCAGTGTTGCAGCCCAGGATTTTTCCATAATAAGCCGTTTTGTCATGGTCATTCAGGTGCTGGGCGGCACGGACAACAATGCCCTTAGAAGTCTTGTTGAGGATAGAATACAATCCAGGATAGCCGCCGTTACTGGTGTTGGTACTGTTTTTGTAATGGGAGGTGCGCCGGAGGAAGTTACTATTCGGATCAATCCTGACAAATGTGCTGCACTTGGAATTTCACCCAGGGATGTAACAGAATCACTTACCCGATCGGTTCATCGTCTCAAATTCCTGGGCGGGCTGGAAGATGAGTCAAAAAGAACACCAATAATGCTTGATGGTCGTCCAAAGGGGACCCATGCCTTGGGAGAAATAAGGGTAGCCAAGGATAAGCCGGTACTGATACGCCATATCGCAGATGTGTCAATAGGAACCGGAAGAACAGACATGCTGTTTCGGGTCAATAGCAAGCCTTCCGTGGGTCTTGTTGTGCTGAAGGAAGAAGGGGCTAATCTTGTTGAACTGGGCAAGGATCTCCGCTCCCGAATTGATGATTTGCGGGATGAATTTAATCCCTATGGGATTGATTTTATAATAGGCTTTGACGGCGCTGAAGCAGTGGAAAAACAGCTTGATCGACTCAAGAAACTGGCTTTCAGCGGATTTATCATTGCCCTTGTAATACTTTTTCTTTTCATACGCCGACCAAGGGCGGTAAGTGTAGTCGCAGTGGCTGTGCCTCTCAGCCTTCTGGCTGCCATGGCAATGTTATACACCGGTGGTTATACCCTCAATATAGTCACCCTTATCGGTCTGGCTGTGGGAATCGGCATGCTCGTGGATAACAGCATAGTTGTGTATGAAGCGATTCAGCGCAGGCTTGAAAGGGGAGTAGACCCGGACGCGGCAGCAGGGGAAGGTGTAAAAATTACTATCAGGGCTATCATAGCCGCGACAGTGACCACAGCTATTGTGTTTCTCCCTATTGCATTTTTAATTGAAGACGCAATGATCAGGGGACTTCTTAAGGTACTTGCCGCCGCCATTCTGCTGCCGCTGGTATCTTCCCTTCTCGTAGCCGTCGGGATGGTACCGCTTTTAAGCAGAAAGCTTGCAGCTCCTGCTGCATTGGCAAGACTCGATGCGGTTCGGAAGAGGAGAGAACTGTATGCCGGACTGGTATCTCCTGACAAATGGCGGGAACTGTTTTCAGGCCTGTTAAAGATTTCCCTTCGTCACCCTGCCGGGTGGCTTGCTGTTATAACAGGTGCAGTTTTAATTACTGTTATGGTAGCTGTTCCGTGGGTACTGGTGAGTTCAACATCAGAAGAGGCAAGGGAGGCTGATGAAATAAGACTATCCATTGATGTCCCATCCGGAGATTCCCTGGAGGCAATAGGCCGGGATATATCAGCACTTGAACACGCGGCACTCGAGCTTGAAGGTATAAAATATGTTGAAAGTATTGTGCAGGAGGACAACAGTTCACTTAATATCAAGTTTGTTGACCGGGATGAACGTCCTGAAGACCTGACAGCCTATCGGGTAAGATCAAAGGTAAGAGAGGCGGCAAAAACCCTCAAGGGCATAGAAATCAGATCTGAAGAAACATCGGGAGGAGGGGAATCCAGGCAAGGCGGCGGGAACGCGCAATTGTTCGGCCAGGGGCCTTCTGAAATTGTTCTTTCCGGGCCTGATACAGATCAGTTAAAAGTTCTTGCCGAATCCATAAAGGAAAGACTGGAATCTATCCCGGAGATAGGCAGACATGGTGTCTGGCTTTCAGCCAAGTCGGGGCAGGATGAAATACAGGTTGTTCCTGATGATTTTATATTGACCGGTTTGGGACTTACTTCGGATCAGATAATGCCGATGCTGAGTATGCTAAGCAGGGAGGGGACGGAAATGCGAGCCGGAATGATCCTGGACAATGGAAGAGAGATCCCCCTTACTGTCAGAAGTTATGAAACCGCTTCCAGTCGGATAAGTTATAAGATGGAAAAACTCAAGCTGCCGACAACCGCAGGTGTCCTGCCCCTTGGGCTCGTGTCTGATGCCCATAAGATGCCTCCCCCCCCCATGATCCAGCATCACAACGGAAGGCGGGAGTTAAGTGTATTTTACAGGTTCAGTGAAAGGGTGCCCACAACCGGACCGGCAAGGGATGCACTGGATGAGGAAATTCTGTCAATGATAAGAAGCATTCATCTGCCTGCGGGGTATATCGTTGATCCGCCGGATAAGGAAGAGTCTACAAGCTGGTTCAAACGTATTTTTATACCCATTCTGCTCCTGCTCTTTGCCGTGCTGGCTGTTACATTCGAATCTCTTACAATGCCTGTGCTTGTGCTGTTTGCTGTCCCTCTGACAATACTGGGATCAACGTGGGCACTGGTACTGACAGGCATGCCGGCGGATATGATGGCCATGGCAGGGGCTGTTGTTCTTCTCGGACTTACTGTAAACCCGGCCATTCTCCTTGTAGACCGTATGCAGCAGAGGGTACTTACAAGGTCATGGTCGGCAGGAGCCGCCGCAATAGCAGCGGTCAGGGAAAGGGTCAGGCCGGTTTTAATGACAACATGCACCACAATCGCCGGGTTATGGCCTCTGGCCATTCCCACAGGCAGGGAGAATGAAATATGGCCGTCCTTTGCCGTAGTGGTTATGGGAGGCCTTGCCACTTCAAGCCTGCTTATCCTGCTTGTGGTCCCTATGGGTTTTGTGTTCCTGAACCGCCTGGACAGGCTGTTTGGAAGACTTGGTCCGTGGATAATAGTGCTGTGGTTTGGAATGACCGCGGCAGTGATGTCTCCCCTCATTATATTTGATCACATCTCTACCATGACATGGCAGATCACCACCACAGTGCTTGTAGCCGCCATTCTTCTTGGTATGATAGTATTTCTGTTCAGGAGACCGGATATCCCTGAACCGGAAGCAGAAGTGGACATAAAGGTAAAATTCCTCCATAAAATATATGGTCGTCCGGGACCTGTGGGTCGTGCCTGGCGATCGGGGGAACACTTCGCGGAAAGGGTCCTTGCCAGGGGAGGCAAACCATTTTTACCTGGAGATACTATTCAACCAATTATTACAAGGATAGTACTCCTTTCAGGGGCAGGATATCTCGCCTTTTTCTTAAACAGCACATGGTGGCGTCTTGTGTTCTCCTTTATCGGCGCCATCATACTCAGCCAGATCCTGATTCAATTGAGACGATTGAGGGGCAAATGTGATCCCGCCGGCAGGCCTGATCCCGGTGGTGTGGAACATTTGCTGGCATTTCTGGTCCCGTGGGTTGTGTTCATATTATTAGGCCTTCATTATTATCTCATACCGGTAATGGCAGATGGCAATCCCCGACTCACACCTCTGGCCCTGGTGCTTATAGCGGCTTTAATAATATTTATACAGTGGGGGAGAAAAACAGCAAAAGACCTGGCTGCGGGAAAAATAACGGAACGTGTGGACAGGGGATTTTTACAGAGAGTAAAAACTGTCTGGCGGAGGGTAAATAGAAGGTTATTCAGTCTGGATCTTCCTAGGGAGGAGGTGGAGGCACTTAAGAATGTCCATTTTCGCGCAGAGAAGGGAATGATAGGCATACTCGGTCCAAATGGAGCAGGTAAAACAACACTTCTCAGGACCCTGGTAGGAATACTGGTGCCTACAGCAGGCGCTATAGATATTGGTGGAATATCTATTAAAACAATAAGGAGACACCTGGCAAGGTGGATTGGATACCTGCCGCAGGACTTCGGGCTGCCAGGAAACCTGACAGGGAGAGAATACCTGGAATATTATGCCCTCTTATACGATATCGGCGACAGCAATGTGACAAAGGAGAGGGTTGAAAATCTTCTCGAGGAGGTAGGGCTGTCTGATCAGGCGGATAAGGAGATCAAGGGTTATTCGGGCGGGATGAGGCAACGTGTGGCAGTTGCGCGAACCCTGCTGCGTCTGCCTCCCATAATAATAGTGGATGAACCCACAGTGGGTCTTGATCCGAGGGAACGTATCCGATTCAGGAACCTTCTGGCTAAACTGGCTGAAAACAGAGTGGTTCTGTTTTCAACTCATGTTGTTGAGGATGTGGCAGTAGCCTGTGAAAGGGTGATTGTCCTGGCTGCAGGAAAAATGGTCTTTGATGGCAAGCCTTCCATGCTCGCCAGAGAAGCGGAAGGCATAGTATGGGAATTTAGGATCCAGGCTGGAGAGGAAAAAAACATCCGAAAAGATGCCATGATCGTGGACCAGCTTCCGGAAGAAAATGGCTTCTATCGTGCACGGGCCCTATGTGTAGAACCCCCTCTTCCTCAGGCACGCAGGATCTCACCCAGTCTGCAGGACGGATACCTGCAGCTTGTGGGATACGGGATGGAGCGGAAGGTGTCAGGACTGAATAATATGGAAAGAGAGTGATGAGACAGTGAAAAGCAAACTGACAGGACGAATTATGGACTATCTAAGACTTACACACCTGTCCATCCAGTTGATAGCAGGACGCCGTTTTTATATCACAGTTCTGATCCCTCTACTTTGGCCGGCCTTTCAGGTGTTTCTCCTTCTTGTGGGCCTGAGGCAGTCTGAAATTGAAGCGATAAACGTCCAGACGCTTATTGGACTGCCTCTGGTGATTTATGCCATTGGTCTTGGTATTCGGATAATAGCCAGTGAGGTGGATCGAAGGACCCTGGAAGTTGCCTATACTGTGCCTGGTGGCAGCCACAGGATCTGGCTTGCCAAGATGACCGCGTCCTTTTGTTTGTTGCTGTTCAGTGAAGTGCTGCTGGCCATAGTTACTCTTGTCCTGTTCACATCATTCCCATTTGTTTCATTTTATGGCGCCCTTCAGGCAGCAGTCTTCTACATGGTCGTTGGTATGGCCTTTGCCGCATTTTTCAGGAGTGAGATATCCGGTGCCATGGCAACAGCAGTTCTTTTGACTATCAATATTATGATTGGATTTGGCAGTAAGATGCGCTTATCTCCCTTTTTTAATCCACTGGCAATCGATTCAAATATGACAGATGTATTAGCCTATACTATTCAGAACCGTATCCTTTTTATTATAGTTATTTCAGCAATTACTCTTTTCACCTTTGCCCGTGTGGAAAGACGGGAGAAGATGCTAGGAGATTAAGGAGGCATTTCAAATGAAAAAAAAGTTTTCATTTAAAATGTTTGTTTCACCGTTTCCAGTTTTTGCATTATGCGGATTATTTTTTATAGGTGGATGTTCGTACGTAAAAAATTGGTATGAACCTTCTCCGGAATTTTATATTCCGCAGGAAGTGGTAAGACAGATTGATGTCATTGATTTAGAAGAAGCAGCAGAGGAGAAACCGGATACAGTGGATGCGGTTGTGTCGGAAATATCCCAGCTTGAGCTTTCTCTTGAAGAATGCCGAGCACTTGCGCTTGAAAACAATCTTGATCTTAAGGTTCAGCTTATCGATCCGGCCATTGCAGCCGAGCGTGTAAGTCAGGAAGAAGCACAGTTTGAGGCCACATTTTTTACTGATGTGGTCTATTCCAAGACCAATACGCCTGTTGCGACAACACTTGATATCCAAGGATCAAGCAGGGAGAATACCTACACCGATCTTGGAGTCAGCGTTCCACTTCGGACAGGAGGGGAAATAAAAGTCGACTTAATTGACGGCAGGTCCAAGACGAACTCTTTTTGGTCTATATATGACCCTACCTATGACTCTGACTTTTCAGCTTCCATCAGTCAGCCGCTCCTTCGTAACGCAGGAAAACGGATTAATGAGTATGCCATCCGGATCGCGGAATACGACAGGCATATAACTGATGCCAGAACAAAACTTCAAGCGATACGCGTTATCGCTGATGTGGACCGTGCTTACTGGAGGCTATACGCGGCAAGGAGGCTGTTGGATGTACGTAAGCAGCAGTATGAATTGGCTAACACCCTGTATGAGCAGACAGAGATTTTTGTGGAGGTTGGGACAAAACCTCAGATTGAACTGATTCGAACGCGGGCAAGTATTGCGGAGAAACTTGAGGCGATTATAAACGCGGAGAATGATCTTAGAGACACGGAGCGGGATCTTAAACGAATGCTCAACAAAGCAGGTTTGGGAATGGAAACTGTGACGGTGCTTATTCCCTCTACAGACCCTGATCCTGTCCGATATGAAATCCAAAGGCAGGAGATGGTAGCAAATGCCATAGAAAACCGTATGGAGATGCTGGAGTTAGAGCTGCAAATTGCTCAGGATGCCAGTAGGATTGATTATTTGAGAAACCAGACACTACCATTGCTGACCATGGAATACAGATACAATATTAATGGCCTCGGTCCAACAAGGAAAGATTCCTATGATATACTTTTCGATAATGATTTCGATGACCATCGCGTTGGCTTGCAGGTATCGATACCCTTGGGAAATGAGGCCGCAAAGAGCAGACTTCGTCAGGCTATTTACGAGCGCACGCAGAGATTAGCAAGCCGGGATAATAAAGAGGCGCAGATAAAATACGAGGTACTCAAACAGATTGACAAGCTGGATTCGACCTGGCAGCGTATTCTGGCCAGCAGGCAGACAACAATACTCCAGAACGAGCAGTATAAGGCGGAAAAAAGACAGTTTGAGCTCGGGCTTGTTACATCCACGGATGTTCTGGATGCTCAGACAGCCCTTGCAGAAGCACAGAGAGTGGAAATCCTTGCGCTTGCGGAGTATCAGATAGCACTTGTTGACTTGGCATATGCAACCGGAACACTCCTTGGTGCCGCAAAAGTGGAATGGGATCCGGTTGTTCCGAGAGAATGACCCTGTAATAATTTAGGGCCTGACCGACGACTCTTATCCCTGCTACTCCAAGCGCTTGAATCTGTAGCGAACCGCCATCTCTCCATAGGACATCTTCCCCTCTGGTGAAGGTGCCATCTGCATTCCCGGTATTACCATTTTGTCGTATTGCGGGGTCAGTATAAGAATGTCGTTGCCTTCCATTTCACACCCGAAGGTCATTGATGATCCTCCGCGCATCATGTTTGGAATCATGGCAACTTGATGATGGACCACAAATGTGGATCCGTCATATTCATAGGTTCCGGCATCAGCCATGAAACCCGCGACAGAAGCAACAGATCCTCCTGACCCGGCACCCCAGTCCGGCCTCGGTTCCTGAGAAAAATCTCGGATTGCGCTGTAGTACTTCTCGCCTATAAAAAGCATAAATGCTTGTGGAACGGTAGTTCTTCTATTTTCACCGATGCCGACATCCATTGCTTCGATCTTCCAAACCCCTTGAATTGTCGGTGCGGTAGTACCTTTATGTGATGCATCGATTACTGTGACACAGGCCATAACTAGCGACAGGGCTGCAATAAGACAGATGGATAGTAAAGTGCGTATCATTGGAAACCTCCTTTTGGTTCATATCCGAGATATCGTATACAGTTTTAAATATTCCCTTTGCCAGCTGAAGAGTTACTGTTTGGGCATGTCTTTTGGCAAAGGAATCTTCGGGCAGCCATTAGGACACACGGTTATCGTGTGAACATAACGAAGCTTCCCGTTTTCGAGCCTAAAGGTGTGGGTGTCGGGCAAACCATCTGCTCCGCCAAAGTCCACCAGGCCCACAACCGCCCCCATATCGACGTCGACAATGTAGCGCCGGTTGGTCATGGGTACACCTCCTCCCTTTGGAACCCCGACAGTACAGGAAGGGTTAGGATCATTTTGGGGATTGGTATATGCACCGCCCTCAATGCGGACACAGGGGATACCCCAGGGCACCTTGGAGAAGGCGGAGTAATCCTCAAATATCTCGAAGTAGTCGCTAGCGACTTGGACAAAAGTCTCACGGTCGGTGCGCTTATCAGGAGGAATGATGTCCCATTTTTCCGTCGACGAATACTTCAGATAGTTTTCGGCGTTAAAAAGCCAGTCATCCTCATCGGTGACCAGGCTTTCAACCTCCGCGATTTTGCCGTCTACAACCTTTAAACGGGTCCCGATGACATAGGGGTGGCTGCTGCTTGTGTGAATGATTTCTGAAAAAGTCTCGCAGATGTCCGCGTCGAAGAGGCTGCGTTGGAAATCGATGGTCAAGGGTGCCTGCCATATACCTTCTCCAAATGCAATTTCCTTCCTGTTTTCAATATACTTCGCATCGGTGGCAAGAGGCATCAGTGATGGATTGCCTTTTTCCAGGGCATCCAGGTATTTTTCGACGGTTTCCTGAAGGCTTTTCCGTGTGCATCCTGTTACTGCAGGAGTGACAGTTTCTGCATGAACCGATGAGACACTGCAGAGCAGCACAAACATAGCGATTATCCGAATCACAGATCCTCCTTATATATTACGTGCATAATTTTCCTCGGCAAACAATGCTGCTTATGGCCTGCCTGGAAGTTGGTTGAAACGATAATAACTGACTCCGTTCATTGAATTTTTTTTATCGTACCTTGATAAAGAAGGTTGCAATAATGCCAATAAGGCAGATGGGAATCATCCAATACCCTGCAGCTTCCCATCCAGCGGCAGCCTGAATCCGGGGAAAAAGCTGCCCGCTGATAAACATTCCTATATTCTGGCCGAAAATTGCTACAGCCATGCCGATCCCGATGTATTGAGGCTTCTTCGCCACCTCCGGAACCGCCGCGAGAAGAACCGCCGCGAGAGGACCGCCGACAACCCCGAATATGATCGTATACAACGGAACCAATGATGTTGTCACCGTAAAGGGGAAAATAAAGGTTATTGTCATCAGGATATATGGAATAAGAATCATGATCTTGCG
>LJUQ01000297.1 GCA_001304505.1 Bacteroides sp. SM23_62_1 | reverse complement strand
CATAAGGCCAAATCATCTGTTGCCATCATGGGCATGCATCAACTGGCGGAGATGCTAAAGGAACTGGAAATATTCTCAAGGGAACAGAAGAATATTGAAAAATTTCCACAGTATATTTACCGATTCGAAACGGAATGTAATGAAGCATCTGAGGAATTAAAAACACTTAATAATTAATAAAAACCTGCTGTTATGTTAAAGACTAAAACGATCCACGATATCATCATCGTTAGTTTTGATAATGTCAACCGTTTTAATGCACTGATTGCTGAACCTGTTAAGGAGCAGATGAAAAGTTATTTTGCCAAGGCAAATTCAAAACTCATATTGAACCTTGAAGGTATTGAATTTGTTGACAGCACGGGATTTGGTGTTTTTCTTTCCATCATGAAAACTGCCAATAATAATTATGGTTATTTTAAAATCTGCAATATATCAACTGAAGTAATGGAACTTTTTAAGCTTCTCCAGCTTCATAATGTCTTCGAGATTTACAATACACTGGAAGATTGTATTAAAAGCTTCGGATCATCTTAACTTTCGATTGCTTCAACTTTTTTAGCATTCCTGAACTCCAGGTTATCATCCTCGATATCTATAATAATCGTACTATCTTTCCGGACCTCCTGGTTGATAATCCTTTTTGAAAGTTCATTCAGGATATATTTCTGGATCAGTCTTTTCACCGGCCGTGCACCATATTGGGGATTATAGCCCTTGCTGGCCAGCCAGTCTACAGCTCTCTCTTCAAGGTGGATCTGCACATGATTTTTTCCAAGCATATCCTTAACATTGCTGATCTGGATCTTTACGATCTCTCTGACTTCTCTCATGGACAGAGGTTTAAACATGAGTATCTCATCTATCCTGTTCAGAAATTCGGGCGGGAGAGTTTTATTAAGGAGGTCAAAAACAAGATCCCTGGTAGTGTCATAAACCTTATTTATTTTTTGTTCATTAAAACCAGTCATATTTTCCCTGATGAGCTGTGATCCGATATTTGAGGTCATGATAATGATTGTGTTCTTAAAATTGACAACCCTGCCCTTATTATCGGTTAGTCTTCCGTCATCCAGGATTTGTAATAATATATTGAATACATCGGGATGTGCTTTCTCTATTTCATCCAGTAAGACAACCGAATATGGTTTCCTGCGCACCGCTTCAGTAAGTTGGCCTCCCTCATCATACCCTACGTATCCCGGGGGTGCACCGATCAGCCTGGAAACAGAATACCTTTCCTGGTACTCCGACATATCGATCCTGGTCATCAGGTTATCGTCATTGAACAGGTATCCGGCAAGTGCCCTGGCCAGTTCAGTTTTTCCCACCCCTGTCGTACCCAGAAAGATAAAGGACCCCACCGGTCTCTTTGCATCCTGGAGTCCGGCCCTGCTTCTTCTTACAGCATCTGCAACTGCAACAATTGCTTCGTCCTGCCCGACAACTCTTTTATGCAACTCCTCTTCCAGATGCATCAATTTATCCCGTTCACTTTGCAGCATCCTGCTGACAGGTATACCTGTCCAGCGACATACGATTTCAGCAATATCCCCGGCATCAACTTCTTCTTTTATCAATGATGAGTCTTTCTGTATTTCATGGAGTTCTTTCTGGTATTTCTCAATTCCTGATTCGGCTTCCCTGATCTGACCATATCTTATTTCCGCCACCTTTCCGTAATTACCTTCACGTTCTGCCTGCTCTGCTTCAAACTTTAAATTTTCAATTCTCTCCTTTAATTGCTGTATTTTACTGATCACGCTTTTTTCAGATTCCCATTTTGCACGGAGGGTATTCCGTGCTTCCGTCAGTTCCATAATCCGGCTGCTGACCAGATTAACCTTATCAGTATCCCCGTCCCTTTTGATTGCTGCTTTTTCAATCTCAAGTTGTTTAATTCTTCTCTCTATATCGTCAATCTCCTGTGGAATTGAATTCATTTCAAGACGGAGTTTTGAAGCTGCTTCATCAATAAGATCAATTGCCTTATCAGGAAGGAATCTATCGGTTATGTACCGGTGTGACAGCTCCACAGCTGCAATAATGGCATCATCCTTAATCCTTACTTTATGATGTGTTTCATACCTTTCTTTTAAACCTCTCAGAATGGATACAGCACTTAATTCATCCGGTTCACTGACCATCACGATCTGAAATCTTCTTTCCAGTGCCTTATCTTTCTCGAAATATTTCTGATACTCGTTCAGGGTAGTGGCACCAATAGCCCTGAGTTCTCCTTTTGCGAGGGCTGGTTTGAGAATATTTGCAGCATCCATAGCTCCTTCACTCTTACCAGCTCCCACCAGGGTATGTATTTCATCGATAAATAATATGACTTCACCATCCGAAGCAACAACCTCCTTGACAACCGATTTTAACCTTTCTTCAAATTCACCTTTATATTTTGCTCCTGCGATCAGAGCTCCCATGTCAAGCGAATAAACCTGCTTACTTTTAAGGTTATCCGGCACGTCTCCTTTTACAATCCTGTGAGCCAGCCCTTCTGCAATGGCTGTTTTACCCACACCAGGCTCCCCAATAAGGACAGGATTATTCTTTGTTCTCCTTGAAAGAATCTGAAGTATCCGCCGGATCTCTTCATCCCTTCCAATTACCGGATCAAGCTTACCATTCAATGCCAGCTCATTCAGGGGAATGGCAAACCGATGAAGGGAATCAAATGTATCTTCGGCTGTCTGGCTTTCAGCTTTTGATCCTTTTCTTAAATCCAAAATTGCCTCTTTCATCTCCTTTTCAGTCATCCCCTGATCCTTCATCATTTTAGCCACATCATCCTTCCCGGTCAAGATTCCAAGAACGATAAACTCAGCAGAAACAAATTGATCACCATGTTCTTTTGAAATCTTTACAGCCCTCTCCAGAGCCTGCCCTGCATGAGGGGAAAGGTATTGCTCCCCACCGGATATTTTCGGATATGAATCAATAATCTTATCTGCCAGACGGCTGAAAACTGCAACATTGACACCTGTCTTTCTCAGGATAGATGAACTTACACTTTCTGCCTCATGAAGAACACCCTTCAGCAGGTGTCCGGTCTCAACAGCCTGATGCTGATTTCCCTGTGCAATCTCAAATGCCCGGTGAATTGATTCCTGTGATTTTATCGTAAAATTGTTTAGATTCATTTTTGTAAATTTTGCTGCTTTAGTGATGATTCAAATTCTCTGCCAGTGATTCCGAAAACAAATTAACTGACATTTTGTCACCATAACAGCCTGATCATCAGACTTTTTGACATTGGGACTCACCCCCTGTCCCCCTCTCTCGAGAAAGAGGGGGGTAAGTATTGTACGTTAACGTACAATTACTGTATCATTACCGTTCATGACCATCTAATATTTGCCGGAATAACATTCACATTATCATTATCTTGGCATAGTTGGCATGAAACCTGCTACGCTACTTTTGTATTTTGAAAATTCGCCTTAAATTGTAGCCAAAAAGAACGAACTGATCTGCATTAAAAGGAGAAAAACATGCATTTGTTTATTTTCTCCAGGCTATTAATGGTTTTGCTTTTTGCCGGATTATTTTTACCGGTGCGGTATTCCTGTGCACAGGAATCAGAACTTAAACAGGTTGAGCAATCAAAAGAGCTTTCCTTTATAGATCCCCGTCAGCACAGGCTGAAACTACCTTTTAAACTCATCAATAACCTGATTGTTATCCCTATACAGATCAATAATTCAGATACCCTGAATTTTATTCTTGATACCGGACTGAATACCTCCATCATTTGTGAATTATCCACGGGTGAATCACTCAACCTGAATTATGCCAGAGAAATACAGCTTCAGGGTCTGGGAGCAGGTCAATCGCTGGAAGCAATCCATACATATGGAAACCAGATCAATGTATCGGGAATAAAGGGAATCAACCAGGATTATTTTGTACTGCTTAATAATATATTCCATCTTTCAAATAAGCTGGGCTACAAAATTCATGGGATCCTTACTTTTAATGTATTCAATGCATTTATCGTAGAGATAAATTATGAAGATGAAGAAATTATATTTCATGATCCGGGACATTTCAGATACAGGAAAAACACCAGGAACTATATCACACTTCCTTTAATAATACATGAAACAAAACCATATATCCATTTAAAGATTCAGCTGAATGATGGCAGGCTAATCCCTATCAAGGTCTTGTTTGACACGGGTGCAAGCAATTCATTATGGATGGATTTCAACTCAATACCTGATTTCACGATGCCCGATGGCGCACAGCCCTCCTTTCTTGGCAGTGGACTGAGTGGTGAAGTATTCGGCCATTTGGCAAGGTTTGACAAGGTTTATCTTGACCATTTCGAACTGGAAGACGTTGTTGTAAGTCTGCCGGATTCAAATTCGATTATTCATGCCATCGGGATGGATAACCGGAATGGCAGCGTTGGTGCAGAAATTCTGCGACGTTTTAACATTATTATTGACTATCCCAACGAGCTTATCACATTAAGCAAAAATTCCAAGTTCAGTGATCCTTTTTCTCATAATATGACAGGTATAGAACTTATTGCTCCTTATCCCGGCATGAATTACTATACCGTATCCCAGCTTCGGGAAAACTCACCCGGGGAAAAGTCAGGAATTAAAATTAATGACGAGATCATCTCCATCAATCACCAGGATGCAACCGATTTAACCCTGAATGAAATATATAAGTTATTCCAATCAAAGGAAGGTAAAAAATTAAAAATCGTGGTAAATCGTGATGGCGAACGCATAAGATTGATTGTCGAACTGGAAAGGTTTATTTAATTCTTCGACCATACCAGATTAATAAAGCAGAGCTCTGCGTATTTCAACACGGTTAGAATATCCCCCTGGAAAGCGGCATCTCTTCTGAAAACAATGGTGTAAATGTCCCGGCTGGAAAGCGGCACGGCTGGAAAGCGGCATCTCTTCTGAAAACAATGGTGTAAATGTCCCGGCTGGAAAGCGGCATCTCTTCTGAAAACAATGGTGTAAATGTCCCGGCTGGAAAGCCGGGCTCTACATATGGCTCATCATATAAAAAAAGGTTCGACTGAATGTCGAACCACCATTAAGATAAATTATTCATGGTTGGCTGACTTTCAGTCGGTCCATATTTTCTTAATCACCGGCTTGTAGAGCCCGGCTTTCCAGCCGGGACATTCATTTCAGCGATGGCAGAAAGAACCTTCGGCTTTCCAACCAAGACATTCCTGTCATCACCTGAAAAAAACCGGATTAAAATCTGACAAGATATATTAGCTGATGTACTCCATTTGTTAAAAATTTTGAAAATTTACCTCCTTTTTGCTATCTATGCACTTTTAAAATCCCAAAAACCTATATTATGAAAAAGAATCTTCTCGGATTGTCTATACTCCTTTTACTGGTCTTTTCATGCAGTAATCTAAAGCAGAAAACTACAGATGATAACACATCAGGTAATCTCAGTGTTCTGACAGTTGAAGAATTTCAGGAAGTTGCTCCAACGATTGTGGATCAGGAGGTTTCAATTACCGGCAGGGTAACACATGTATGCAGGCATGGTGGACAGAGATTGTTTATCACAGGTGATTCAACGGATCAAACAGTCAGGATCACGACAGGGGAAAATATCTCTGAATTTGATGTGGCTCTCGAAGGCAGTATTATTACCGTCAGAGGAATCCTGAAGGAATTGATCATTGATGAAACCTACCTTGCCGAATGGGAAATGGAAGTGCTTGAAGGAACCGGTGGAGAGGGATCCGGACACCAGGCCGGGCTTGATGAGCACCAGAAGCAACAGGCAGAAATGGAAGAAGGTGATCCGCTCGCCTCCATCCAGAGTCTCAGGGATGAAATTGCTGCCAGCGGGAAGGACCATTTATCTGATTACTGGGTCGAAACCATTGAACTTACTGTAAACGAATAACAAGAAGCCATTTTGTACCAGTTATGAATCTCAGAAAATGGATCAGGATTATTCACCGTGATGCAGGGTATATCTTTTTTGGGATGAGTGTTATATATGGGCTGTCAGGGATTGCACTGAACCATATAGATGACTGGAATCCCAATTACATAATAAGGACAAAGCAAATCATCATAGACCGACCGCCTCAACCGGAATCAATATCTGAAAAATGGATCATAATTTTTCTGAACGATCTGGACAGGGAGCTACAGTACAGAAACCATTATTTCCCGCAGGATAACCTGTTAAAAATTTTTCTGAAGCAAGGATCCCTGACCATTAACCTTGCCTCAGGAAATGGAGTCCTTGAAACCATCAAGCGAAGGCCAATCTTCAGGGAGGTCAATTTCCTGCACTATAACAAACCCAAAAAGCTCTGGACATGGTTTGCTGATCTGTTTGCCGTCGCCCTGATCCTGTTAGCAATAACCGGATTGTTCATGATTAAAGGGAAGAAGGGTATCACCGGACGAGGGGCATGGCTAACTTCACTTGGGATTGTTATCCCATTACTCTTCTTAATCATTTATCTATGGTAATAGTATGCAGGTTGCATGGTGAAGGATGTAAGGTAGAGTGAAGAAAACAAGGTAATCTGCCTCAGGTGGATACTAATGTTTTCCGAGCATCCTCAAAATGGAATTGACACCAAAGTCCTCTGCCATCTTGGATAGTGTAACATACAGAGAAGTCAGAGCATTTATAATTTAGATAATAAGATTATTCTCTATATTACCATATTCTTTCAATAATTTATTATCTTCGGCTAGTAGTATAACCTTTCATTATCACCTTTTTACCAATACTTAAATGTAAATATTAAGTGTTGTACGATTCAAACCTATATAATCA
Organism: Bacteroides sp. SM23_62_1; assembly: GCA_001304505.1. Taxonomy (GTDB): domain Bacteria; phylum Bacteroidota; class Bacteroidia; order Bacteroidales; family SM23-62; genus LJUQ01. The sequence goes on along the minus strand of LJUQ01000297.1, from coordinate 4 downwards.
GTTA
>LJUQ01000073.1 GCA_001304505.1 Bacteroides sp. SM23_62_1 | reverse complement strand
AAAAATTATTCAAAATCCTAGAAAGATTTTCAATAATTTTTTAATACTTTTATTAATAACATTAATATAAAGTATTATGATAAATAATAATCTTTTAATAAACCGGATAAACTCAATGAAGTCGTGTTTGTCCATTGAAAAACGTATAAATAATATAATACGCGTATTAGTCATCGGATTACTTGTTATTTCCAACAGATTCGGATTTACACAGTTGAATACTACTTTAAATGATAATTTGATATTTCTGGAAAATGCAGATGTTAAAGTATCCTTGTCAAAGGATGAACCAATCATTTATGAATATCTCAATAAATCAGTAAACAGCAGTATTCTTGGTAACTATACAGGATCTGAACCAGGAGTAACCTTTTTTCAGGGTGCCGAAAGTGTGTTGAGCAGACTATCAGATATTTCATACACCTGCTCGCAAACCGAAAACAAAATTAAATATCATGTAGTAATTAAATATAAAGATAAGCCAGCTGTAGAATTTGACCTGATCTATTCCCTGGCAAATTATGATGTAATAATTGAATTTAATAATGTCTTTGAACATGAGAATTTTAAACTGATAAACGTCAATCTCCCGGGACTAATTTCTGTAAAAGCAACTACTTCATCTGCTATGCTGGCTATACCTGCCGGCTCAGGCCGCCTGATCAATGTCGCTCAAGCCAATATAGGAAGTCATGAATATGATATAAATTGGTTAAATGCTATTTTGGCCGGAATTGCATATGATTCAAAGGTTCTAGGAGTCATTGATACAAAATCCCTCGAAAATCATACAATTGCCTCAATATCAGAACGAAATGGCATAAAATACGGATCATTTTCAATGCGATTAATTTATCGTCTGGAAAATTATGCACTTGAAGAGTTCGGCCAAATTTTACCGGTAGACAATCCGGATTATTTATTGAAAGTGCAGGATTCGTGTATATTAACCATTTCTATTTCAGGAGATTATGATAAAGATGGTTTTATATCATGGGTAGATGGTACCAAATTGCTCCGGGATAGAATCGAAACTAAAAGTGATCCCTATTATGCTGATAAATCTATCATTAAATGGTTTCTTGATTGGCCAGAATCCGGAAGATATACAACTTTCTCTGAAGTCCTTGAAAGTGTAAAAAGCTATGCAAATCAGACTGATGCCCCAAACAGGATTATCTATTTGGCAGGATGGCAATATTACGGCCATGATTCAGGTTATCCATCTGTAGATAAGGTAAATCAAAGGTTAGGTGGATATGATGGGCTGGAAAAATTGGTAATGGAAGCAAAAAAATATAATGTTATAATAAGCTTTCATGACAACTATGATGATGCTTATAAAGAGAATCCGGGATGGGATCCTGATGTGATATGCAGAGATGCACAGGGTAACCTCATGAAAGGGGGAAGATGGGATGGTGGCCAGTCTTATCTTATTAGCAGTTACAAATATGCTCAAAAATCAGGACTGGATAGGGTCCGGAATACGCTCAAACAATATCCCTTTATTAAAGAAACATATCACCTGGATGTACTGGCTGGTGGTTATAATAATGGAAGAAAATATGATTTTAATCCTGATAGTCCTGCCGGTGCCCAAAAGAATTTTGATGGGAAAAAAATGATTATCCAAGAATTCAACAAACATGGTATAGATGTGACAACGGAAGATTTTTCAGGTTTCTTTGTTGGACATGTTGGATTCTTTCTTAAAATTCTTGATCAGGACAATGTTTATTTTCGAAATGAAGAAAAAATACCCCTAATCCCCTTCATTTATCACAGCAAAACCAATTATGGGATGAGAATGAGAGGAGACAGGGGATTTTTACAGAGGTTGATTTATGGTGATAATATGGGTACTAATGATCCGGGCAGTTATATTCTGGATGCACTTCCGAGGCATCTGATGTATGGAAAAGCAATGGATTTTTATACCAAAGATGGGGACTACGAAAAAATAATTTATGAGGATGGAAGTTATATCGAAGTGAATTATGCTACTTTGAAATATACGGTATCTCTTAAAGATAGGGTAATTGCTAAAGATTTTACAAGCTTTGTGCCTCGCAATGATTATACTTATTTTGCATGTTGCAAATTTGGCGGAAGGTTAAATTATCCAATACCGGGAAAATGGTCAGCAAGAGATAAGATCAAGGTTTACAGGATGAATGAAGATGGTACTAAAATTGAAACACCATTCAAATTAACGGATAATAATATCGAACTCTTTACTGAACCAAATGTAATATATAAAGTGGTGTGTACTAAGTAGTTAAAATGGCTGATTTATAAACATAAAATCATTATCATCAGATATAAGTTCTTACCTGAATAATATTCTGAAAGGGTGCTATTTTGCAAATTTTTCATTAATAATGCGTTGTGCTATTAAATAATGCATGTTATTGAATATTATATTTTTATAACAGGCCGAGCCGGCGGCGAGGCCTGTTATAAATCTGATTAACAATATAATCTTCTTTAATAGCACAACACGTTATTAATAATTACTTCATAATAAGTTTAAAAAAATCCATATTACTTTATAATGATTGAATATTCATGTTTAATTATTTGCAGATAAAAATAAGAAGATACATCAGGATTTAACCTTTCAAAAATCAGTCTTAATCCACATAGAATTTAATCCATAATACTATGACCCCCTCCATAAATCCTTTTATCTCTTTAGCCAATTTCCCAATTTTGAACTAATACAAATGTTTTAATGTGATGATGATGTATAAAACCTAATTGGATTTTATATTGATTCTTAAATTTATTTTTGATTGAAAATTGATCGTTTTATTAACATTCGAGCATAATTTTTCATATTTATGTTAAAAAATTTGACTTGAATGATATTTTAGCTTAACTTTGTGGGATAATATTGATATTTTCAATTCGTTCAAATTCGAACATAAAGCAAAAGAATATAATTCATATTTGAATTCTGATTCAGAAACATAGTATTTTTTAAGGTTTTGATTCCATTGCTTATAGGTTTTTTCATTTCTTGAATTTAAAGATTGTCTAATTATGAAATTCCCAACTTTGAGTTTGCCACTATCAAGCAATGGATACAATCAAGCAATTTTATATACTCATGTAGTTTTTTATTCGATAATTAACAGGTTAGTTAAATAGAATAATGAGTAAAAATATAATTCTTGATGGGAATAATATAAAAACTGTATAGTGAGATTTTGGATAAAGTTTTAGGTTTAGATTTTAGTTTAGTTTAAGGTTAGTTTCTGGGTTAGAATTAGTTGAGCTGTCTTTATCAAAAGGTTCCTTGTGGGGTATCTTATACAAAGGCAGCTCAATCTCTTTAATCACGATAATTGAAAATATATTTCATTATTATTGAGGTAATTTTTAATCATAAATTATCTTTTTTATAAAAAAGATAGTATATTAGAATAATAAAGATATTAGAACTTGATATCCACAAGTATAAAGTGTTTGTATAATATAAAACATTCATTTAAAAGATCCTGGAAGAATAAAATTAGTGTAAATACACAGAAAATCTATCTTCAGATTAACCATTACTAACGATGCCTCGAATATCGAAAAACTCTATGCCTTCTCAAGTTCGTTTTAATTACATTTTGGATTGGCTTGAGACTCAGGAACACATTACCATAAGTGAAATAGCTAAAAAATGCAAAGTATCAGAAATAACCGTTAGAAGGGATCTTGATGAGCTTGAGAGACAGGGATTTCTCATACGCACACATGGTGGTGCTATCAGGAACAAGCCTATTGAAAACTTGTTTAGTTTTGATAACAAAATGACCCGCAATGTTGAAAACAAAATTGAAATTTGTCGATATGCAGCTAATTTTATTAAAGATCATGATGTAATTTTTATTGATTGTGGTACTACTGTATATCACCTTGTTCAATTTATTAACCATTCTTTGAACATACGAGTGATAACCAATTCCCTTCCAGTTGTTTCCAAACTCATTCAATATTCCAATATCAGAGTTAGTCTTATTGGGGGTGAGCTTGATCATGAGCGTAAAGCCCTGTATGGAGGAATAACAGAGTCAATGTTTCTTCGATTTCGCGCTACAAAGGCTTTCGTTGGAGCGGGGGGAATATCACTGGCTCATGGTATTAGCTCAAATGATGAAAAAGAAGCTATGATAACTCAAAGAATTAGTGAATCCGCTAATGAGGTAATTCTTCTATGCGATTCCTCAAAATTTGAACATGTTGCCTTCTATACCTATGCTCCGGTAACGATGCCTAATTTGATAATAACTGACAACCAGCTTGATCCGAAAATCTATAATCAATACAGGGAGAAGAAAATCAATATTCTCTTAGCTGAACCATAGATTATCTGTTTATTTAAAATGATCTTCTGTATTTGATAATGGTTGTTATATCTGTCTATGCCTGTAGTATTCCCATATTATGGTATTTAAAGGGAAATTCTATGACTGATTGGTGAGTTTGAATTTGAGGTTCCGACACATCACCTAATATACAGAACCTAAACAATCATACATTCGATTCCGAGAATAACAATGCCTTCAGGTCTTGCTCCAAAGTTAATATTATAACATGAGAGGAAGGCAACCTAGAATATTAATTATTCTATGATGCAAAGATTTGTGAACTCGCTACTGTTAAAAGTTTATAGGATCATTTTATAATTTCTACTTCATTCCCAATAGTCTGTTTGATTCTCAGGATACCGCCAGTATCCAGTGGTTGCCATGACCAGCCTTCTGAAAAATTTTCGGCTACCTGTTTCAACACATTCCCGTTAATCCTAATTTCTTTTGGCCTGGATGTAAGCCTGAATATTTCTTCCGATGCATGATCGAAAATATTATAAGTAATAGTTGAAGATTGGTAGGATATTTTTCTGACTATAGAAGATGTCCGCAATAGATGATCGGAACTACCGGGTGCCAGTTGTGGTGCAGCTGCCATAGCACGCAGATAGTGACGTACATAATCACCATAGCCATCCGTCATCCATATTGCATTTGTGGGATAAAAGTTTTTTCCATCTATATCTACCATATAGGTTGCCCAGTTTAATTGATGAACAGCATTCCGCACATACGTGGTATCCCCGGTCTTTTCCCAATAAAGCAGTTCCATGGATGCCTGACGCGAGGAATGGCTATTACCAGGGACACGATATGCTGTCTGTTCATTCGTACAGATTACGCCATATTTTTTATATTGCTCATTACCAAGCTCTTTGTAAACCCATTGAAAAATATTATTCACCGTTTCTTTCCATTCAGGATCCAAAGTCGGGTATTCCATGATAAACATGGCATAGGTTATACCATTTATCTGAGTATCTGACCACCTTGGCACATCCTCAAAAAAGGGTCCCCACTTGTTCGTTTTAGCCGGGTAAGTTTTTAACCAGTCGATGGTTATATCAAACGCTTTACGGTAAACATCACTATCTCCTTTTTGAAGTCTAATAAGTGCATCAAATAAGCCTAAAGTTCCGGTCCAGTTGGTTGTATAGCTTGACTTTTTATACACTTTATTTGATTCTTTCAGGTCTTCAGACATTCCTTCATACCACTGAGCATTATCTACCAGAATCCCTGGTTCGCCCGTTTCAGTATTTACTTTGAATGGCCAGGGTGAATTATCGTTATCTCCTGGTTGAACTTTATCTGCTAGGGTATTAGCTATCTTTATTGCTGTATCAAGATATTTTTCATTACCTGTTTTTTTATAAAGTTTTACCAGTTCAAATCCAAAGGATCCGGCTTTATCAGGTTGCAGGTAACCTTTACCAAGAATCATATCACCATCGTATATACCAGAATGAATATCGGTGTTATAGGGGTATGGCAAATCCGGCCACTGGCAGTCAGGAGATGATAGTGAATGATCAAGGTAATAATCGGCTATATAAATCATATTCTCAATGATCGATGCATCACCCGTATAATTATAGAGCAAATCCCATGATGAAAGTGCCATCTGTAACTGATCCCCACCTAATCCGCGGTTATCATGCTCCGGGCTCCAAACCTGGTGATTCATATAATATTTTGTACCATTGATACAGTTCTCCATGTTTTTCCAAAAGTCCCAGACAAGTTTCAGGACATGATCGTATGATTCACCCAGATCAGCCGAATACCAGGGAAGAATATTTCCATCCTGATCAATATGGACATTATGATAGATAATCTCATCTGTTAGAATGGTGTCTTTTTCTGCTTTGATTATATCTTCACTTAAACCATGATACTTTGGAGATCTAACAGTACATCCGGCTGAAATCATTAAAACCATCAGAATAACAGCTAAAAGTTTTTGCATTTCTATTGATTTTGTTAATATTAAAGAGTTATTCCTGAAATTCTGTATAATGGACAGGTTTGGTAAATAATATGTCTTTCCAGAATTTACCGTAAAACTATCAAATTCCCCTGCTGGGGATCAATTTTCAGAGAATTTAAAGGACTGTTTAATTACTTTTTAATCTGCACTGAAATCATACGGTCTAAAACGTTCTTAGTAATCCTGCGGATACGCTCATCGCCGTCTTTAAAATGATCGATGTATGGTGGAATAATATACCCGGGTGGAGCAGATAGTACCTTATTCCACCAACACGTTCCTGCATTGAAAACATAGTTGCCCTTTTCTGCTGTGTAGATCGTAGTGGCGTATGATCGCTGCCTCCGGCTTGGTTGTCCATAATAATTTGTTACAGGACCCTCGGCAAGAACAACCAAATCTTTATGATTCTCTGCCAGTGGTGGTCCATGGAATTCCCAACCTACGAGTTGGGGAACATAGTCTCCTTTCTTCATGCCGGTACCTTCAAATGCCCAATGGTCAGGAGCGACGCATGTCCAGTCAGCCATACCAACCCCATAAGACCTTGCACCCATCAGCTCCACCTCGTCTAATTGGCCTCCCACAACGGATCTCACCCCACGGTTGGGTCTGCCATCTGAACTGGTTAGCAACTCAACTTCCCCTGAAACAGAATTGCCTGACAGAAATGCAAGACTGACTCCGGCATCTCTTGCTTTAACGATATTATCATACTGTTCCCTGGTCCAGTACTCATCATGACCCACATCGACGAAGACCTTTCCGCGTAGTAATCCTGGTCCATCCATATGAGCATCAACTTGTGAGATATAGGTAACGTCATAACCTTCCTTCTCAAGCCAGAAGACCAGCGGAAACTCAGTCATCAGGAACTCGCCAGATCCATTGGTTAAAGGCTCGAAAGCTGCTGGCCAACCATTCCAATAAATTGCATAGGGGCGATCAAAACCGGCAGAATAACTTTCCGGTCTACGGGATCTCCATGGCTCATTTGGAGCATCGTACATTGAACGCCACTGTGGCCATCTGTTATAAGCCGCCCATGTCAGATCAGATACTTGTAAAATTAGGTCCGCTTTACGATCATCACACACCACAAAGATGAAATATGCTTCTGCCTCATGATGTCTCCATGTGCTTAGTTTGCCCAGGTAAACACCGCTCACCCAGTCCTCTGGTATTTTAATTTTGGCCGATTCGATCCAATTACATTCCATAATATGGTGTTCCCCATCAACGGGTGTCAATTGAGTAATTCCCTCTGGGAGTCCCTTCAAAGGAGTGATGGTTGTTACGAGGCGTCCACCTTTACCACCATAATAACCCATGCGATAAATATCAATCTTATATTCGGCAGGGGGATCAGTACTAACGTAGATTTTCAATGAATCTCCTGCCTTGATACTCATATGGGATACATACCCTTCAATTTCAGTTCTTCGATGCCATCCTTTCTCATAAGGCTCATTATCATGCCGGACAACCTTTGTCAATATCCAGTCAGCTGTACCGGGTTTTGTATTTTCGGTAACGATAATATTTTTTTTCTGCTGTTGAGACCATACCGGAATTTGACCCCATGCTGTAATAAGCATAACACCTAAAATGAAAAATAATGTTTTTTTCATAATCATATAATTTAATAGTTATGTTAAATAATAATATAGTTAATGTAGTCTTTTCCAGGTTGAATCAAGCAGAAGTAATTTGTTAAAGTGAAACTTGCCATTTGTATAATTTCGATTCAGAGTTCTCTAATAGTACATATCTTCTTTGTTGTTTTAATTTACATAATCTATTATCAAACTGATCTTTAATTATATTTCATGCATTCTTCTCTATGATTTATTTAATCTGCCTCTATGGCTTCCTTCAAATTCTCATTACCGTAAGAAATTTCTTTTTTTGCTTTTTTGAAATTATTATTCCTCAAAGTTATATTATTGCTTTTATCGCCGATAAATTGAATGAATGTGCCACATCCAGTGGTTGCAGCTGAATCACCTATGATCCCTTCTGATACATTATCTAACATGATAGCGGGATAAGCGCTATCCCTTAAACCCTGTCGCCCTGAAAAAGATAATAGTTCAAAATCCGCAACATTTTCTAAAACAAGTGCACTTTGCCATTTCTTTTCAACCTGATCCTCCGCCCAGCGAACAGATAAGTTACGAATTTTAAGCCCCTGAACATTTTCTATTTCCAGGGCATGAGTAGCACGTTTGTCGATAGCATCCTCAGGATTCATAAAAATCTGTACGTTGGTTATCCAGATATTTTCAATCTGTTGATCCTGATGCCCCTTGATAGTACTCGTTCCCCGGGTATGAGATAGGATGTTTTCAATGGTGACATTCCTTATCTTCCCCAGCCGGGATGAGTCTTCCCGCTTCTTTAAAGAAATTTTACATAGCTCAGCACTGCCCCACCAGTTCCAGTGCCGCCTGTTCGTTTCAACGGTTAAATTACTGATCAGGACATCACTGACTGTTGCACCATCTCTTACGTCTATTCCAAATCCTTTATTAGAATTACGAATCGTACAGTTGCTAAATATAACATGACGGATATCAGCATGTGTCTCAGTTCCAATCTTTAGAGCTGTCGAAGAAGAGGTAAGCACACAATTCGTAACAACTATATTTTCAGTCGTATTTGCTCTTTCCTGCCCCCTCCGAATAGGTGTCTTAAGTACAATTGAATCATCCCCGGTGACAATTACTGAATCTGATATTGTGACATTTCTGGATGAACAAATATCTATTCCATCCGAGGTTACCCCCTTCACCAGATCAGAAAATATATAAATTCCTCTTATAAAAACCCTGTCGCAATCGTTCAGACGTATATTCCATAACGGCGAGTATAGAAGGGAAATACCATGAAACATTACGTTTGTGCAATTATTCAGTACAAACATAAATGTTCTCATGCCTGTAGGATAATATCGTCGCATATCTATTCCTGCTTCCCTGGCAATTTCTATTTCTTTGCTAATTTCCCGGTCAACACCACGCATTTCAGTATACTCATGTTGCGCCAATCCGTTTATTGAACCTCTTCCGCTCACTGATATGTTTGTTGCATTTTCTGCAAATATTATCGCACGCTCATTTAGTGTAAAATCATCCCTGTCCTGGCTGAGAAAAAGGGTTGCACCAGCTTCGATATGCAAGGTAACATTATCCTTGAGCTGAATCGTACCAACAGTATAATCACCTGGCGGTACATAAACAGTACCTCCACCTTTGGTTGTACAGGTGTCTACAGCATCCTGAATCGCTGTAGTGGCCTTATCATTCCTGTTTCCGGTTGCCCCAAAATTCTTTACATTGTAAATATTATCAGATATTGTATCATTTGCATGTGTACTCACATTATTATTAGATCCCAATAAGCTGGCGCCGGCAAAGGCAGTACCACTTTTAATCCATAACCGCCGATTCATTTTACTTTTCACAGGAATTGTCTTTTTTATTTATGATCCTCAGATTTTCAAATGTCCGCATAATGTAGATCCAACCATACACTTGAATAATAAGCTTGAATTTATTCAACCGTTTTAAAAATTCAATCTGTATATTTGTTGTTTAAAAATCGAGATACTTTTCAAAGTAATTTTATACTTTTAATATACAATTGAATTCGTAAGGTAAAACTTATCCATAATTTAATTACTTAACCTCTATAGCACCCTTCAATTTCGCATTCCCGTAAGAAATATCTTCCTTTGCTTTGTTAGTATTATTATTTCTTAGGGTTATTTTCTGCGTTTTATCTCCGATTAGCCGAATAAATGTACCACATCCGTTTGTTGCACGGGATTCACCTATAATCCCTTCTGATACATTGTCTAACAGGATAGCCGGATAATTCGTATCTCTTGATCCCTGACGTCCTGAAAAATATAAAACCTCAAAATCAGAAACACTTTTTAAAACAAGTGCACTTTGCCATTTGTTTTCTACCTGATCCTGTGACCAGCGAACTGATAAGTCCCGAATTTTAAGTCCCTGAATATTTTCTATTTCCAGGGCATGAGTTGCTCGTTTATCGATGGCATCTTCAGGATTCATAAAAATCTGTACATTGGTCATCCTTATATTTTCAAGTGGTTGATCCTGATGCCCTTTAATAGTACTCGTTCCGCGGGTATGGGATATGATATTCTCAATGACAATATCTCTGATTTTCCCCAGCCGGGATGAGTCTTCCCTTTTCTTCAGTATAAACTTGCATAACTCAGCACTCCCCCACCAGTTCCAGTGTCGCCTGTTCGTTTCAATGGTTAGATTACTGATCAGGACATCACTGACTGTTGCACCATCCTGTACATTAATACCGAATCCTTTATTGGAGTTACGGATAGTACAATTACTGAAGATAACATGACGAACGTCGGCATGTGTTTCAGTGCCAATCATAAGAGGTGTGGAAGAAGAGCTAAGCACGCAATTAGTAACCACAATATTTTCGGTTGTAGTAGCCTTTTCCTGTCCCCTGCGTAAAGGTGTCTTCAGAACGATTGAATCATCGGCAGTGATAATCACAGAATCAGATATTGTTACATTTCTCGATGAACATATGTCTATCCCATCGGCGTTAACGCCTTTTTCCAGATCGGAATATATATAAATACCCCTGACAAATACCCTGTCACAATCGTTAAGACGAATATTCCAAAGGGGCGAGTGAATAACAGAGATATCTCGTAGCAATATATTGGTACAATTGTTAAGGATAAACATATAGGTTTGCATGCCTGTACGATAATACCGGCGCATGTCTATTCCTGCTTCCCTTGCAATCTCTATTTCCTCAACAATCTCAGGGTCGACACCCCTCATTTCAATAAATTCATACTGGGCTAATCCGTCTAGTGTACCCCTGCCTGTAACGGATATGTTGGTTGCATTCTCGGCAAAGATCATCGTACGTGTCCCCTGAATGAAATCATCTCTGTCCTGGCTCAGGAAAAAGTTAGCCCCGGCCTCCAGGTGCAGGGTAACATTATCCTTGAGTTGAATAGTCCCTACGGTATAATCTCCGGGTGGTACATAAACTGTACCTCCGCCTGCTGTTGTACATGCTTCCACAGCGGCACGAATTGCCATGGTGGCTTTATCATCCCTTTTTCCGGTTGCACCAAAATTTTTTACATTAAAAATATTATTGGTAATTGTATTGTCTGGGGGAGCACCGGCGCTGGCAAAAGATCCCAATAATCCGGCGCCAACCAGTGTAGTACCACTTTTAACCCATGAGCGGCGATTAATTTTTGTCTTCATATTAACTGAAATATTATTCTCCTTAATAACTTCAGAATTATAAATTCCTTCTTACCCTCAATCCGGATATAGGAAGATTTATCATTTCATATTAATTTCTATTACTTGTCTAATTCAATAGAGGTCAACCTAATATATTAAAATCATACTACTCTGAATAAATAACTTTATATGGCATATTTGACTCTGTATTAAACTCAAGGCACCTGCCATTTAAATCAAATTCAATACTTTCCGGGCTTCCATCTTTGTCCACCCTAAAAACATTTATCTTTTTACCATTTTTCCAATCAACTGGAATCCGATAACTGATAATTCCTCCATTTCTGCTGCAAGCCATAAATACATTCTTTTTTACAGGGACAAAACTGGTATAATTCATGGCAATAACAAGACCGTCACTCAAAGCAACGCTATATGTATTATTCTTTACATTTGCTTCAACTACAGATCCGTCCTCATAGACAACTCTCTCAAAATCACCATATCTTTCATATGATTTCATGGATTTACCGTAAAGTTTTTGCTTTGGTAAAGCATCGAGAATGTAATCACCTGGTGTAAAAACAGATCGTCTGTTGGTAAAATCCTGTGCTCTCTGACCATAAAGGAATGTTCTTACATAGAATGATGAGCTACTTGTCTTCATACCAAAACTGGTTTTACCATGGTATATAAATGGTATCATGGGTATCTGTTGCTCACCTTTGAAATATATATTGTCGAAGGCTATGATATCACCGAATGTTCCGACGTGACCTACGAAAAAACCTGTGAAATCCTCTGTTGCCACATCTATCCCGTTCTTATTGAATTCTTTAACAAGCATCAATTTACCTTCAAAATTTTTAATCGCCCCGGCCGGGCTTTCCGGATTGAAATCATACTTTCTGCCTCCATTATATCCCCCGGCCAGCACATCAATAAAATATGCCTGCCGGACAGGATATCTGTTTATTGTAAAACGTACCCTGTCTAATCCCGACTTCACTGCATATTTATAGCTGCTTATTAAATAAGATTGTTCACCATCCCAAGCGCCTCCCCTCATAAGGCTGCCCTGGGGATCCACACATATCACGTCCGGATCCCATCCAGGATGATTCGGATAGGAATCATCATAATTATCATAGAATGTAACTATGACATTGTATTTTCTTGCTTCCTCAATCAGGTTCACCAACCGGTCATATCCACCCAGATTTTCATTAACTTTATCAACAGAGGGATAGCCTGTATCATGGCCGGTATATTGCCACCCTAAAAGATACATTACATAGGCTGCAGAATCTGTCTGGGCAGCAAATTGCTTTATTCTTTCCAGAACTTCATTGAAAGTAAGCTCCTCTCTTGTACTTCCCTTGCGATCCACAAATGTCCTTACAAAAGTTTTATCTTTATATAAAGGATTTGGTACAGCATTTATTTTATCCCTGATAAGTTTTGTGCCATCGATCCATGATACTTCACCATCCCTGTCAAAATCACCTGCAATTGAAATGGTTATTGTGCATGAATCCTGTACTTTCAACAGGTATTCAGGGTCGGAGACAGGAATAACTGTTCCAAATTCCTCGAGATTATATTCATTTAACCGATGCATTATGTTCATTGAAAAAGATCCGTATCTTCTGCCCCCACTCTCAGAAACACTTACTATGCTATGATTTTCAATCGACCTGGTATCCATTACTCCAATAACTCTTGAATTATATGCAAATCCAACTAAAATTGGGTTTAGCCAGTCGATTTCATATTCGTAACTTTTCAGGTTGGCATTTTCAATATCTATCAGTCGCCCTGCATCAGCAGGTATAACCAATTTCCCATGATTTTCGTCTGAAGTTACAGTCAACAATCCCGGTAACTGAATGTTCAACAGATAAAAATTACGGTGTTCAACTACATTATTAAATATGATTTCAATTTCATTATCTTTCAATGAGTATAGGAGATCAAATTCAATTGCAGGTTGATTTTCATAGGTTACGCTGGCGTGATAGGTAGCATTCTTATTGGTATATGATACATCATATTTTATGGTAGTATTATTTCTCATTACTGTCTCTGCTCCCTTGTAAAATGATATACCGGGGCCAGAATTTCTGAGATTTCCTAATATTACACTGTTATTTTCTTTTAGCTGATATTCAAGAATAGCGGGCCACTCTTTACTTAAAACAACCTTGATATTTTTATTTTCAAGTGTAATTTTATCCGCTGTTCCCGATTGACCGAAAAGTTCTGGAAACCAAAAGACAAGTTGAACAAGAATTAATAAAAATACTGGAAGCCCTACCCGGAATTGTTTTATTAAATCAAAAGACAATAATCTGTTGTTTTTATGTACAAATTTTTTCATCTCAATTGTATTTATAATTTGTTTTAACTCCCCAATGACAATTTAAAATTTTTAGCCTGATAAATTACTAATAAAGATATTTAGGATTTTTCCGGAGATTAATTTAATTGCTCTTCAACTATCATTAGATATGCACTTTTCAATTCATGGAGTCCCTGCTGGGGTATATTATAATTTATTGCGGGAAAATGACAAAAGAGGAGGAAACTTATTAAGTCACCCCCTCTTCTGACTTGATGTTATTTAAAACAAGCAGTTCATTATTAGTATCCCGGATTTTGTTGCAATGTTGGTACACCATCAACAGTACTAACATCTATCTGGGATTGAGGAATTGGCAAATGCTCATGTTTCCCCACTGTAAATACACCCACACCTATAGTAGGTACAATATTTGCTTCATAGGTAAAGAAAGCGTTTAATTTATTATTGGCTTCTCCCCATCTTACAAGATCAAAGAACCGATGGCCTTCCATTGCCAGTTCAAGTTTACGTTCAAAATGAATAGCTTTTCTGGCATAATCCTGATCAGGAAAGGAAGGATACTCTGCAATGTTATAACTGGGAATCGCATACTCCTGCCAGCTATTAATATCGTCTATGGCACCTCCCAGATAAACAAAAGTTGTTTGGTTATCCTCTCTTACTACCCAATCGCGAGCTGTTAGCCCGGTCAGGGCAAGCATTTCAGCTTCACTTGAAACAACAGCGGCTGCATAGGCATAATTATCATTATTGCTGACCCATGTCGTTGGATCTGCCGCTCTGCTGCGAACCCTGTTAACATAGGTAAAAGCCTGGTCCAGTGATCCAACCTCCACCTCAGCTTCCGCAGCCATTAACAGCACATCTGCAAACCGAATGATATTCACATTATTTGCTGTTCCGGGTGACCATGTGAGTACAACATCCTCATCCTGTCTTGCATGATAATATACATTCTTTTTCGGGGAATACGGTCCCCCACTCGCTTGATCCCTTACCCATGTCTCTCCCGGGTGTGGTCCCCAATCTAAATATGGCACTCCACGACGTCCTACACTCCAATCCAGGCGAGGATCCAGGTCACCTGTATACAAGCTGAATGGTTCATCACTTCCTACATTCATGTCGTTATTTACCATCACATCATTATATGTGTCAAATAATGGCAATCCGCTTGCATCAACCTTGAATGAGTTTACCAGTTCCTGTGTTGGTTGAAAGAATCCGCAACAAAGAAATGGGCTATTATACGGGAAATTAAGACACTGACCTGCGTTGGAATTCGGAAAATCACCGATACCTTCATCACCAACCTGTTGTATTACGAATACAGCTTCAGGGCTGCCTGCTTCCCTGGAAGCTTCGGAATTATATCTGATATGGGGAAACAGGTCATAAGAAACACCTTCTGAGGTAACCCCATTAGGTATAATCTGATCATATAGAGCTTTGGCTTCTGACCATTTCTTTTGATAAACGTACGTTTTTGCCAGGTAACAGGCTGCTGCCCACTTATTTACTCTTCCCAATTCAGTCTGTACTTCTGGTAAATTATTCATAGCAAATTCAAAATCAGTTTCGATGTCAGGCCAGATATCCCTGTCATTTGGTACCTTATAATCAATTGTATTTTCATCAATCCACGGAACCATATTAAAGGATCTTTTCAACTCAAAATAGAAATGACCTCGTAAAAATCTTGCTTCTGCGGCAGCTTGTGATTTTTCTGCTTCAGTCATATCATCTACATCAGGCAGGATTTTCAATACAGCATTCGCCCGGGAAATTCCTTCATAAAACACTCTCCACCTATCCCTTATATATGATAACGAGGGGGTTGCCTGACCGGTAGCAATCCTGAAAATCTGGCTTTGATCGTAGGCTGAACTTCCCTTATGAGCGTCACCGCCAGCACAACTTCCATATACCCAGTTATCCGGTGAAACCCTGTATGCACTTCCTATGCTTCGTCCGTCCAATGCTCCATAGATACCGATGACAAGGGCTCTCACACCTGTTTTGTTTGCTATAACATATTCATTTAAGGTACCTTTTGGAGCTATATCCAAAAAGTCCTCGCATGAGATTAGTATAAATCCAATTATAAATACTGTTAATACTATAATTGATGTATTCCGTAATTTTCTATTTATTGTCTTCATTTTATTATACTTTTATAAATAAATGGTTTTTAAAAGGAGACATTAAGACCTACATGGAATTGGCGATGATTGGCATAATTTGCATGATCGACTCCATATACTTCCGGATCCAGCCCTTCATATTTTGTAAGGGTCAGAAGGTTGGATGCCTGGAAATATAGTCTCAGGCCGGATGCCCGGATTGCTTGTAGAGCATTAGCAGGTAATGTATATCCTATAATTATATGCTTAAGCCTCAGATAGGAGCCACTGAATACATATTGATCATTATAGGTATCTGTACTGAATGTTGATGTATTTTCCTGGATAGGCCATATTGCATCTGTGTTTGTTGGTGTCCAGGAATTATAGAGGGCATCATGACTTTTTGCGCCTTCAAGAAATGGATAAATATTTAAATATCTTAAATAATAAGAATAGATTTCGTTGCCCTGCGATCCATAGAAAAAGATATCTAAATCAAAGTTCTTATAATTTAACCCGACGTCCAGTCCATAGGTGAAATCAGGGTGTGGATAGCCCAAAAATGTCCGGTCTTCAGTAGTAATTTCACCATCCTTGTCAACATCAACGATCCGCCACCTGCCGAGAGCAGCATCGCTCTGAAAGGTTCCGCTCGGTGCCCCTGCATCTGCCTGGTCAATTTCATCCTGACTTTGCCAGAATCCATCTACTTTGTAACCCCAGAAGGCATTCATTGGATGATCCAAAGCATTGTAACTTGTACTGCCTCCAAAATAATCAATACCATCAGCAATGTATACTATTTCATTACGATAAGCAGTTAGAGTTAATGTTAAATCATACCTCAAATCACCTGTAATTGTTCCAAAGTTTACAATTGAGGCATCAACTCCCCTGTTTCTGATATGCCCCACATTGACTGATGGTACACTTGCCATACCCATGGTTGCCGGTAGTTCTACATTATATAGCAAATCCTCAATGTCTTTCCAATAGTATTCTGTCATGATTCCCAACCGGTTATTAAAAAGGTAGGCATCAAATCCTATATTCCCATTTATATTTTTTTCCCATCTTGCTTCGGGATTTCCAATACGATCCAAACGGAATCCCAACTGGGTCGTACTATTACTTCCATCAATGGCGTAATAAGAACTCGCCCTGTTTCCAATAAAAAGCGAATACGGGTTATCTGGACTTACATTAAGCTGATTTCCTACCACCCCGTAACCAGCACGAATCCTTAAATCAGATAACCAGGATAAACTCTGCATAAAATTTTCTTCTGATATACGCCAAGCTATACTAGCAGCCGGGAACATGCCCCATCTGTAATCACCAATAAATACTGAAGATCCATCACGACGTAGTGTGGCACTAAGGATATATTTATCATTAAAATTGTAGTCCAACCTTCCGAAGTATGAGAACAGTGCATTTTCATATTTGGAGCTGGAATTGTTTTTACTCCCCGAACCAGAGTTGAGATCCGTGAACGCAGGATCAAACAAGAAATAATCCTGTGTCGTTCCACTTAAATATTCTCCTTCATTGTG
>LJUQ01000072.1 GCA_001304505.1 Bacteroides sp. SM23_62_1 | reverse complement strand
ATCAATCTCTTCTATGCTCCGGAGACCGAAAATAAATGCAATTGATATTGGATCACCTCTGTATTCTATTCAGGTTGCATGTTGCGGAGTTGCTTGATTACCCTGGCAGGATAAGTAAGTTCAAGGTTGCCAGACTGGAACAGGGGGCAAACTGTAACCTGCAACATGAAACGGATATGTATGAGGTGTATTATTATTATTGTTTGACTAACCTCTCTGTTATCATTATTTTGGAATTAACAATTTTCACCAGGTAGAGGCCATTCTGTAAATCACTAACATCTATCTGTATCATTCCTTTTTCTTTTATTTGTTTCAGTAATTTACCCTCTAATGATAAAATTGAGATGCTTGTTAATTCATTTTCAAATCCTTCAATAAATAACTTATCATAAACAGGATTTGGATATACCTTATATTGTATATCATAGCCAGATTCATTTATTCCAACTGAATTTCTGGTAGTAAAGTTCCAGGTTTCAGACCATGGGCTTATCATACTTTTTCCTTTCGCGGCATTCACCCTCCAGTAATATGTAGTGTTATTATCCAGGCCACCAACTTGTTGAGAGGTAGTCTCAATGCCTGACTGGTCATACACCGGGCTTATAAAATCATCGTTATCTGAAACCTGTAAACGATATGATTCTGCATTCTCAACAGTCTCCCAACTTAAAGATACATTTAATGGGATATCAATTGAATTATTAGTTGGAGAAATCAGCTGTGGCATGGATAATGACTGAATGTCACCTATTCCCGTTTCTGATTTATAAATTGCACAAATTCCACCAACCCATCCTGTATCCTGGTTAACGAAATAGACTCCTTTCAAAATATCAGTATTTCCGGATTCCAAAGGTACCCAGTTTACACCACCATCTGCAGTTTTAATCACTGTACCTTCATTTCCCACTGCCCAGCCTATATTATTATCGTGAAAGAATACATCATTTAAAATTTCTGCGGTTCCGCTATTTTGATTGGTCCATGTAGTACCTCCATCATTTGTTTTCAATATTTCTCCGTCAAAACCCACAAGCCATCCTTCATTATCATCAATAAAAAATGATGAATTAATAATTCCCCCCCACTCTGGTGCGCAATTTGTCCAGGTATTCCCACCGTCATTTGTTTGCAGGATATTGATACCAGCAGCCCATCCAACATTTTCATCTATGAAATAAACGGTTTTAAGTACATAGGATTCATTGCTGTTTTGTTTTATCCAGTATGTTCCACCGTCGGTTGTTTTGAGTATTATCCCATTATCTCCCACTACAAATCCTGTATTCATATCAATAAAGAACACAGATTCAAGACGGTAAGTTGTTTCACTATTCTGAGATACCCAATGATTACCGCCATCAATTGTCTTAATAATTGTGCCATTATTACCAACCGCCCATCCAGTATTGGAATCAATAAAAAAGATATCGCTTAAAAATTCTGTTGTACCGGTTTCAAGTATATCCCATGAAGCTCCGCTATCCTCAGTTTTATAAACGTAACCTTCACCCCCGGCTGCCCAGCCTGTATTATCATCTGTAAAATAAAGTGAATATATACAGTAGCTGGCCTGATAAAACAGATCCGGATTTTCAGTAATAAAATAATATACTTCAGAATAAGGAGAATAACCACCGGCGTTTTTTGCTCTGACATGCCAGTAATATGTTGTCATACTCTCTAAAGGCCCTATTATCTGGAACGTTTCAGTAATGGTTGAATCATTGAATACCAGTTCAGTGAAGTTTGAATCTTTGGCTACCTGTATGTGATAAGCATCTGTGTTACTGGTATAACTCCAGTCAAGCTCAGGTGTACCGGATTGAGCCTCTTGTCCATTATAAGGGGAATAAAGGTTTGGTGTTGAAGGCGGATTAATAATAGATAAACTGGTTGTAAAACTATATACTTCAGAATAGGATGAAGCATAATCTCCTTTTTTTATCTTCACTCTCCAGTAATATGTTGTTGATTCACCCAGTGGACCAACCTCGGCTTCTGCGGGGTAATTATCCATAATAGAATCTTCAATAACCACGGTCGAGAAATCCTCCAACTCTGACACCTGGAAATGATAGCTGTCTGCTTCCCAGTCAATTGACCATTTCAGCATAACTACCTGGTCTACTCCTTCGGATACATCAGCAGGAGAGATTAAAGAAGGAGGCTTGATGATATATATACCAGTTGTAAAACTATATACTTCAGAATAAGGAGATAAATAATCACCCTTCTTAATCTTTACCCGCCAGTAATATGTAGTTGATTCATCCAGGGGGCCAATTTGGATTTCTGCAGGGTAATTATCTAAAATAGAATCTTCAGAAACCAATGTCGAAAAATCTTCACTCTCTGATACCTGGAAATGATAGCTGTCTGCTTCCCAATCAATTGACCATTCCAGTGTAACTACCCGATCTATTCCTTCAGATTCATCAGCAGGAGAGATTAAAGAAGGAGGGCTTATAATATATAAGCCAGTTGTAAAACTGAATGTTTGTGAATAAGGTGATGTATAATCTCCTTTTTTTATCTTCACCCTCCAGTAATATGTTGTTGAAGCATCCAGCGGACCAATCTGAGCTTCTGCAGGGTAATTATCCAACACAGAATCTTCAAAAACAACTGTTGAAAAACCTTCATTCTCTGAAACCTGAAAATGGTAGCTATCGGCATCCCAATCAATTGACCATTCCAGCATAACTACTCGGTCTATTCCTTCAGATCCGTCATCGGGAGAATTTAAAGAAGGAGGATTAATGATATATAAACCTGTAGTAAAACTATAAATTTCGGAATATGGTGAGGTGCCTCCGGTATTCATCGCCCTTACACGCCAGTAATATGTTGTTGATGCATTCAGCGGACCAATCTGAGCTTCTGCAGGGTAATAATCCATAATAGAATCTTCACAAACCAATGTCAAGAAATCTTCACTCTCTGATACCTGGAAATAATAGCTGTCGGCATCCCATTCAACGGACCATTCCAGCAAAACTGCCCGTTCAATTCCTTCAGCACCATTACCAGGTGAAGACAAAATTGGAGCAGAAGGAGGTAATACCAAAGTTCTAAAGCTATAACTCTCACACCAGATATTTATTCCACCTCCATATTCTGCACACACCCGCCAGTAGTAGGTCCTGTCGTCTTCTAATCCGGCTAATGCATAGGAAGTGTCTGTAATACCTCCCTCATCAATTATAGTTGACGAGAATGAAGAATATTTTGATACTTGCAGTTTGTAAGAGGATACTCCATCGATGGATGCCCAGATAAGGCTGGGATCCAGTGGAATATTTGTACTGTCATCTTCAGGAAGTAAAAGTTGAGGGACATTGTACAGCGTGAGAGGATCAAAGGTGCCTCCACCATTCGTAGTTTTTAAAATAAGTCCTTTGTTTCCAAAAACCCAACCCGTGTTTATATCTGCAAAATATATTGAATTAATAGTATAGGAATCCAGGCTCTCGTTTACCGCCCATGAATTACCACCATCGGTTGTCCTGATAATAATACCATTCGTGCCAACAATCCACCCTGTATTTTCATCCAAAAAATAAATAGAATTCAGATTACCATCTAATCCACTGTATAACCTGATCCATGATTCACCGCCATCCGTTGTTTTAACAATTGTACCGGAAGCTCCAACTGCCCATCCCTCCTGAGCATTCTTAATATAAACAGAATTTAGATTGTGAGATGTATTACTTGTCTTCTGAATCCATGTATCCCCACCATTTACTGTTTTAAGAATTAATCCTTTTCCACCAACAGTCCATCCGGATTGTTCATCATTAAAATAGACACTGTATAAATCATCGGATACCCCACTTGTTTGTTGTATCCAGTTGCTGCCGCTATTTGTTGTTTTTAGAATAGTCCCATCCTTTCCAACGATATAGCCTTTTAATGAATCAATAAAATTTACTGACAGTAAATCTTTACTGACAGGACATGATTGATAGTTCCATGTACTGCCATTATTAAAAGTTTTGCGAATTCGGCCAGAATTTCCAACAACCCATCCTGTATTGGAATTAATGAACTGAATAGAATAAAAACCGCCGTAACTTCCTCCATATCCATATTGTTTTATCCAATTTTCCCCTGCATCCGGTGTTACCATTATTATTCCCCCTTCTCCGGAACAATATCCTAATTGACTCGTAATAAACTGGCTTGCATATAAAGATTTTGAAGTTCCTTTTGAGATTTGGTACCATGCATCACCATTGTTAAGGGTTTGGATAATAAAACCACCTGTTCCGCTCGCACAGATAATATTACTATCAACAACACTAACATCGAATAAATAATCATAAGTATCGGAAAATATTGTCCTGTCCCAAGAGATTCCCCCATCTTTTGTTTCCCAGATTGCCATGTCATAATCAGACCAGCTGCAACCAAGGAATACGTCACAAGTATAGGTTCCATATCCACAATGACCTACCATAAAGCCGTGTTTGCTATTTATAAAATCCAGCTCTTTAAACCATCCTGATGTATAATCCTGAGATGTCCAGTTCGCTCCTCCATCTGTTGTCCGGAATACTTTACTTACTGCCATTATGATGCAGGTATCTGCATCAATACAGTAAACATCTTCACCTGTAGTTAAATCCGTTATATTTGTAAAGCAATCCCATACCGTTCCACCATTATTTGTTTTAAGGACAATATTAGTACCAATGCAATATCCGTTTTGTGAATCCGCAAAATGTATGGCCTTCAAATCATTTGTTGTATTGGTTATTTGCTTGTTCCAGTTTATTCCTCCGTCACTTGTATATAATACTGTCCCATCTCCACCTGCAATCCATCCATTATTTATATCACTAAAGCATACAGAATTTAAATCACTTGTATCGGTTTCAATTTCTTTTTGTGTTGACCATGAGGCTCCTCCATCCGTTGTTTTCATAATTGTTAAGTTGCTGCCAACTCCCCAACCCGTTTGTTTATCCAGAAAATAAAATGAGATGATGGAATTGGAACTTTCTTTTGTTGATTCGCTCCAGGATAAGCCTCTATTAACAGTTTTGAATATTCCTTCCGGGCAGCATACAATAATAGTATTACTATCAGCACAATAAATGTCATTGGGAGTATTTGCAGTTGGAATCGGACTTTGTTTTATCCAATCCTGGGCATTAAGAGTGACAACATTAATACCTAAAAAGAAAAAACCAACCAGAATCGGTATTAACTTTTTCATGATAAATTATATTTAAATGGTCCGGTGAGCGGTTTAATAATCAGGATATTTGAATTTCATTCTGCTTAGTATAACCGCATCATTGGCGGGGCTTTGTAAAAATTTACGTAAAATAATACCTATCTAAGGTATTAAGTTTTAATGTATTTTCCTATTTCAGCCTTTCTTATTTACAGCCATTCCTTTATTCTATAATTACAATTCCTCTGAATACCTGGTTCCCGAATAATTCAACAAAATATAATCCTTTTTCCAGGTTTCCCCGGTCCAGCTTATACCTTGATTCTGTAATATCCCCGATTATCCTTTGTATTTTCCCTGAGATATCGGTTAATATGAATTTATACGGTTCAAACAAAGGATTCGGGAATTCAA
This sequence comes from Bacteroides sp. SM23_62_1, assembly GCA_001304505.1. Lineage (GTDB taxonomy): Bacteria > Bacteroidota > Bacteroidia > Bacteroidales > SM23-62 > LJUQ01. Next base: position 12,111 of record LJUQ01000072.1, on the reverse strand, counting down.
TGATAGTTGAATGGGTAAAAGGATTAGGGTATATTTTCAACTGATAATTTGCTTCATAGTTGTTGTATCCGGGAGTTAAATCAGTCCAGTAGCTGACCTGAAACCCATCACCGACAACCGTATTATCCGAGTAGAATTCAATTAACATGGATGGATGGGGGCTATGAATGGTGTCGGGTGGTAATGAACTGTTGTTGTATTTACCGATGAGATATGAATTATCAGCCATTGAACCCCAGTAGATCCATAATGCATCACCCGCGGAGATATCGATTCTTTTTTTGTTGAAGCTCAGGTAAATTTCATGAGCGCCGGAAGGATAAATAATCCAGGAGCAATGGGCATTATTGTTGTATGAACGGTTTATACAACCATGGTTAAACGTTCCTTCTGTATTGGAAAGGAGTTGTTCTGTGGTGCAGGGATCGCATAGCACATAAATGCGAATACTGTCAAAGGCTTCACACCCGTTTTTATCAATGCCTGTAACATAATATGTTATACTGGAATCCGGGCTGGCGACAACCGAAGGCTCACTATCCGAAGACAAACTGGTGGAAGGAGACCATAGATAATTTTCAGCACCTGTGACAGTCAGGGTTACAGTATGACTCAGTTCAACAGGATTTTCATCCGGTTCCTGGATAACTACTGCAGGTAGCTGATTGATACTGAGGATTACATTATTCGGCTGGCTTTCACAAATACCTTCGCTCTGTGTTACATAAAAAGAATACTCGCCGGCTGAACTTAATCCTGTCTCATACATATTACCGGTATAGACCAAATTAGTCAAACCGGCATTATTATACCATCTGATATTTGAACCGGTGGCTGATAGCGGGGGAGGGGCTTCACCGAAACATATTGATATATCATCTGCTGCGGGGGAGGATGGAGTTGGATAAATGATAAGGGTAACCGTATCGGGCAGACTCTCATTTTCCTCCTCCGATTGGGTGACATAATAATAATAAGTACCCACCAGCGTATCTGCAGGATTGAATGTGTTACCGGTTGCCAGGAGGGTATCCAGTCCCGCATCGCTGTACCACCTGATATTTGTTCCGGTTGCGGAAATGCCGGCAATGGTATCACCATCACAATATGGGGCGGGACTGTTAACTTCCGGCAATGGAATATTATTATCAAGAAATAAATGTACTGTATCTGTCAACCCTGTATCCGTATCCATTACAGTCAGACGGAATATTACTGTATCAGTCATTCCGGACATGTCGGTAAAGGATTTCCATGTTATGCTGCCAGAATACTTTGAATTATCAATATTTGCAGTATCCCCGGTAATGGTGGCTTTTGTATATGCGGGAACAGAGAGGGTGGAATATTCTGCAAAAATACTGAGCATATCATTTTCATCGTCATGCAGGGTATACCCGATTTCAATGCTTCCCCTCTGGATCCCGATTAACTGGTTTAATGCCAGCCAGGGAATATGATTATTATCTAAATGAAAGGCCTGAGTTATTTCCGAAATGCCGGTATGATCATCCCGTGGTATTATCCGGAATCTTACAGAAAAAAGATCAAGCCCTTGCAAATCTGTTTCTGAATGCCATATGATACTCCCTGAGTAATGGTCACTGTCAATATCTATGGTGTCTCCCGAGGTTGATGCCCGGTGCCAGTTGTTCCCTGAGTCTGTTGAATATTCCGGGGTAAGACTGACAGGGTCTTTTTCATCATCATCAATGGTATATTCAAATACAATATCCCCGCTTTGTTCACCTTCAATTGGAGCATTGAATAACAGTATCGGAACTCCTACATTATCAAGAATAAATTCTGTTGTATCTGCGGTACCTTGTTCAGTATCATATGGTGTGATCCTGAATTTAACGTATGCAGCAGTTGTCGGCAGGTCAACCAGCGTACTCCAGGTGATATTTCCCTCATATAATACAATTCCTGAAGTATCCCCTGTGATGGTTGCCTTTATCCATTCAGAAGCATTATCATCATAATATTCACAGAAAATTTTCAGTGTATCGTTTTCAGTATCGGATAGAATATAAGATATGGTAACATCCTCGTTTTGTTCACCTGTTAATTTGATTATTTCTACTGAAGGAGGGATATTATTGTCAAGAAACAGAGTAATCGTATCTGATAATCCTGAATCAATATCCTGTGGCGTGATACGGAACAGTATATTCCCTGAGGCAATTCCGGGTAAATCGGAGTAAGAGTGCCAGGTTAATATTCCGGAGTAATCACTTATATCTGTTATTTTCCCTGTTACAGTAGCGGGTAGCCAGTTATTTCCTGTATCTTTTGAATATTCTGAAATAATGGAGAGTATATCATTCTCAGCATCTGTAAGGGTGAACTGGATTTCGATATCATTGTTTTGTTCACCAATGAGATCAGGAATTATTACTGAAGGGGGTATGTTATTGTCTACATGAAAAGTGTTTGTTGAATCACTGGTACCATCAGTCCAACCATCAGAAGGAACAATCCTGAGCTTTACATTTTCAATATCTGCGTTACCAAGATCTGTCCTGGAATCCCAGATCAGGGTATTGATATATTTTGATGTGTCTATATTAGATGTCTTTCCAATAATTGTTGCCTGTAACCAATCTCCATAGCTGGTTTTATACATACCCTTTATGCTCAGTATATCATTTGTGATATCAGATAAGGATATGTTAAAATGGACACTATCTGTATATTCTGACAGACTATATGTTAATTCTATTTCAATACTATGATTATGGGAATTATCTAATTTGAATATACCTGTAGAGTCCGCTTCCCCTTCCATTGTTGATGAATAAGGAATGATTCTGAATTTCACGCCGGCCAAATCTTTATCAGGCAGGTCGTTCTTTGAATTCCAGGTAATTGTTCCCGCATAATTATCTTGAGTCAGCTGGGAAGTGTCTCCTGTTATAATTGCTGAATTCCACTCTGCATCTGATGTATCTTTATATTCACATGCTAAACCCACATTTGTACCATAGGAATTATAGATGGAATAACTAACATCTATATCACCGGAGTATTCATCCTGAGGAACAAGTGAAATATCTATAAAAAAACCTTGTATTATGTAGTGTGCACCGATATCTGCCCGAGTATCATCCGGATCATCGTATGTCGGATCAGGATGACCGGCATCGATGGCGGGAGATCCCGGTTTGATCCTGTAGTCACCGTTTAGCCTGTCGACAAATAATGGATCCCCGTCAATATTGTTCTCACACTCTGTTACCTCTGAATTCATTGAGCCTACTGTGTAATAATCAGTCGATCCTTCATCAAAGTACAGGCCGGATCCATTCGCGTAAAATAAATTATAACATACTTTTCCAGGGTCACTATCGGAATTGCTCTCATAAATACCATACCCGGAATTTAATGTAATTATGTTGTTTAATATTGAGTCCGGGAATAAAGAAGATATATTAATTCCGTTTTCACTGTTTTCTGAAATTGTATTATTGATTATAGCAGGTGATGCGGATGAACTGATAGAAATGCCATTATAATCATTACCAGCGATTACGTTTTTGGTAATGGTTGGGCAGCAGCCGTCAATAAAGATACCACTGCATTCACTAACCGATCCGTACATGGCCGAAGCAGTATTGTTTGAAATCACATTATCCAAAATTACCGGAGTGCCGGAGCCTGAAATATATATTCCTCCTCCGTATGTTGCACCTGAGGTAGCGCTCAGTTGCCTGAGGAAATTAGCGGAAATGGTATTATTAACTATGGTGCCGGAGGCTCCATCACCAATGTAGATTCCACCGCCAAATGCAGACGCATAACTGGTATTAATTGCTTTATTCCCGGTAATCGTGTTGTTTTGAATAACCGGATTTGATGCTGAACCGGAAACAGCAATACCCCCCCCCCAGCCACCACTTCCTGTATTGGTCAGGTCCAGGGCACCTGTCCAGTTATCAATAATCTGGTTGCCTGTTATTTCTGGTGAGGAATTCAAAATATAAATCCCCCCACCCAGCCGGCTCTCGGGGGTTACGCTCACCCGGGCAACCGGCACCGTATTGTTCTTAATAATATTTCCGGTGATTCTGGGACAGGAGCCGGCAGATACATAAATACCTCCACCTCCCTCACTGTTGGATCCTCCCATGATTGTAAATCCCTCTATTCTTGTTGAGGTATCAGTAATACTAATGCATTGTATAACCCGGCCGGCCTCATTTGCATTGATAATACTAACCTCTGCTCCAGTACCAGCTAATGAAACACCATTTTCCATTAAAATAGGAAATGTTTCACCAAGGGAAGCGTCATATGTTCCGGCAGCCACATGAAGTGTATGACCTGTCCCGGATATCTTACTTAGTGCATACGTTATTGTCTTCCAGGGATTGCCCTGTGTCCCGTTGCCCGTTGCATCGCTGCCACCCACAGCATCTACATAATAATCGGATGCAATAGCCTGTAAGGAATAAAAGCAGAATATCGGAACAATTAAAAATGTTTTATTCATTGTATTGTTAAATGATCAGAACAATGTCGGGTGTCATGTGAAAACAGGTAAGATCATAAAAAAAATTCTTTAAAATTTCATTAACAAATATTAAAGTGCTTTTTAATCCGGAGAAATCAAAATATCCATATTAAATGTGGTTGTGTAAAAATATATTTATTTGATAAGTAAGAATTTATTTGTTTTTATCTCCCTGTCAGTTTGAACCTTTATAATATACCAACCTGACATAAATTCTTTTAAATCTAACTTATCTTTAATGTTTAATCCTTCCTTGTAACTTTTAGTTATTAATATTTTTCCATCTTCTGAAATTATATAAATTTTTACGGTTTCATTTATGCCATTAATTTCAATAATTAGAAAATCATTTGCCGGATTCGGATAGAATTTCACATATCCATTACTAAGAATGTTCTTTATACCTGTTGATTCAATAACCGTAATGATTATTGTATCAGAATTAGTACAGTTATTTTCATCTGTTACTATAAGCCAATATTCAAATTCTCCTGTCCCTGACTCTTCTCCAATAATTTCAATACTCTTTGTTGTTTCTTCCGTACTCCATAAATAGCTATTAAAATTGCTGTTTGAATATAGCATTATTATGTCATTTTCTGTGATTACAGTATCATTGCCGATTGTTATATAAGGAAGGGGATTGACAGTTAAGTACAAAGTTGTGACCGAATCACATCCATATTGACTTTCCAGATAATCAAAATAAACTCCAGTTTCTGTATAAACGGAACTTCCAAATTGATAACTTTCTCCTTCACAGAGTGTTTCGGTTAAATATGTATATTCATTCATACATAAAAGTGTTGTAATGATTGTATCACTTCCCGGGTTCCCGGCTTCATCATAACAAACAGCGGTGATTGAATTTTCTCCAATATTTAAAGGAATAAGAGATTCAAATTGCCCATTAACAATGCAGACTTTTTTATTATTAATATCTATATATGAAACAGAGGGATCATTTATTGTTCCTGCAACATTTATCTCCTGAGATTTTGTTTCCAGGTTATCTGCCGGTTCGGTGATCGTTACAACAGGAGCAGTATTGTCTAAACACACAACAATACTATGCGTTCCGATAAGGTGGTTATTATCATCATAAGCAGACAAAACGATATTATTGTCTCCTTCAGTTAACGTAACATTCGTTGAAAACGAACCATTATTAATTTCAACATCCACATTATTGATTTTTGCTGTTTTCACGAGTGTACCCGAAACAGTCCCGCTCACTTCAATCAATGGAATATTTACCAGGGCATTGTTTTTTGGTTCATCAATTTTTATTTCTGACTGAAGGGAAGCATACCATGTTCCTTCTCCTGATAATAATATAGGAATGAATCCATAACAATAAGTCATTGTCACATCATTCCCTTTCATTGTGCCAGTACATGAGGTTTGCGAAGCACATGTTCCGGTAAACTTATTTTGGGTGCCACCATCACCTGATCCCGAAAAATTATTGGCCGATATATTCATTTCTTCTATTTCTGTAGATAATGTCCAGCCCCAATAATTTGTATCATAATTACATATAAACATAGCATCGATAAAAATCGAGCTGTGAAAATCAATTACTTTACTTCCATTTTCTGATACATAAAATAATACCGGATGCCCCTGACTTGTTTCTCCAAGCCACATACCATCGGATGGTATAAAAGATGCAGATATACTGCCTGAAACCAATGGACCGTAATGAAGTGCCGTATCTTCTCCGGCTATGATACCATCGCATTCTGCGATAAATGAATAGGTATGATCACTGGTATCCATGGTTGTTTTATATTCATATTTCACTCCATTGATATAATCATTAATATTTTCACCAACAGGATCCATTCCGAATGTATATTCATCTATTTTAATGTTTATCAGCGTTGGAGGAAATCCATCATGATTATTATATACAACACTATAGGAAAAGACTGTATCCTGCGCACCTGATTGTGGAGTGACCTGACCATTGGATAATACAGGAGCAAGGCCTGAAGTATTGACTTCTGGTCCGGAGTGAATGGAGGTGTCTCCGGTAGCCTTATCTGACCAGTCCATAGCATAAAACCTATATGTATGTTCACTTGTATCAAGACAGGTTTTATACTGGTAAATCATTCCATCAGTATAATCATAATCTTCAGGGATAACAGGAGACATAGATATTGGAGGATTCTCGTCGATAGTAATGAGAATTTCAGAACATGTATCATTATCGGCATCGGAATAGATAACTGAAAAGCAGAATACTGTCGACGGAGTTCCTGTTTCAGGATAAACCTTGCCATTTTCGAGTATCGGTGGAGTGTTGGCCATTCCTGTAATCGGGCCTGTATGAATATAAGTGTCCCCAATTGCATCAGCTAGGCCATCACTTGCAGAAAAAGAAAATGTGTGTTCTCCTTCCGTTAAAGTTGTTCTGTATTCATAATATCTCACCATTAGAATAGTCCCCATCTCCTTCCAATTGGCTCATAGTTTGAATAGTGTTGTTATCTATTTTCACCGATACATGGGTAGGAGTATCATCATCAGGATCACTGATATTCACAATGTAAATGTATTCTGTTTCAGTATGCCCGGTATCTGGAATTACTTTTCCTCCGTATAATGAGGGCTGAACATTATACCCTCCTTTTTTGGATACATAAATAATATCAGAGTTATATTTTTTATTATTTATTTCATTAGTTTCAGGAATGTTTCCGTTAACATCTGTAATTGTTCCGATATAATAATACCCACGGGTAAAATCAGGAGGTATTTTTATAATTGTGCTATCCGGAAAATCAGAATAAGGTAAAAGTTCATCTATTGTTCTTGTTCCTATTAAATAATCATTAACAGTAATGACGGTATCTTCAGAAAGGTAAAAATTTATATTAAAATCCCAGGCAGTATCGGACTCTGAATTACTTATAGTATTATATATTTTTATTGAATCGCCTATTGTTAATATTAAAGGAATATCAAGATGATCAAGTACTAAATCTATATTATAGTCCAGCTTACGCCAAAAATATATACCTCCTAAGTCCTCACCAATAAAAAGGTCAGGATCACCATCATTATCAATATCAATAAAAACAGGAATACTCCAAAATTCATCTATAGAATTATAATTTTCGGTAATAAGAGTCCATGAAGCATTTTCCGGTGTTCCATCATTGCGGTAAAAATTTATATTTCCATCCCATTCACCTATAAACAGATCAAGATCACCATCATTATCGATATCTGTAAAAGAAGGGGTACTCCATTCTCCAACATCTATAGAGTTGTATTTTTCAGTAACTAGTATCCATGATGCATTTTCAGGTGTACCATCATTACGATAAAAATTAATATTCCCATCATATCCACCTATAAAAAGATCAACATCCCTATCATTATCAATATCTGTAAAAGCAGGAAAACTACTGGTTCCAACATTTATAGAATTAAAATTTTCGGTAACAAAAGTCCATGATGCATTTTCCGGTGTACCATCATTACGGTAAAATTTGATGGTGCCACCATATTCTCCAATAAAAAAATCAGGATCACCATCATTATCAATATCTTCAAAGGCAATAGCACAATTATATCCAACGTTAATTGAGTCATAATATTCAGACACTAATGTCCATTGTGCATCTTCCGGTGTACCATCATTACGATAAAAATTAATATTACCTCCCGTTTCACCAATAAAAAGGTCAGGATCACTATCATTATCTATGTCTGCAAAAACAGGCTTACTATAACTATAAGATTCACTATAAATAGAATTAAAATACTCAGTAACTAAAGTCCATGATGCATTTTCCGGTGTACCATCATTACGGTAAAAACTGATATTACCATTATGATCTCCAACAAACAGATCAAAATCTCCGTCGTTGTCTATATCTGCAAAAGCTGGAGCAGAATTGGATTTGCCCCCTGTATAGGCATTATCTATAATTTGCCCGTCAATAATGGCAGAATATTCCTGCTGCCATATTTTCGGCTTTTTGTCTGAGCCATCCTGGGCATTCAGGGTAAAGAAAAAGGATAAAATAATAACAGTTAAACCTGCAAGAGAAAAAATTTTTAGTTTCATAATTATGTTTTTCATTTTGTTGGATAATAAATAAATCATGAAAAACAGTCGTATATATTTTCTTTATTACGCTATTCTTTTTAATTGTTTATCGGCCCGGGTTATTAGGAATGATGCGAGAAAGGACTTGTCTGACGGCAATGAGATTTACCGGACCGAATATACTCTTTGCAGGAGTCAGGAAGGGTTTATTATCAATCTGATTTTGGGTTGATAGCCAATTGTTATCTGACAAAAAAGACTTGCCTGATCTTAGAATTATTCGATCAACAAATTGCTTTGTAATTTTGAAATTAGATTATTCACACACTAAAGTTAATTAAAACATTTCAGATTCGAAATAGTGATTTTATTTATTCAGGATCTGTTGATTTTTCAGTTACCAGGGATATTCTTACCGATTGATAATCAAAGCAATACATCGGTTCTGTCCATTCAATTTCAATGACTTTAATACTGTTTTGATGTTGGCTTTAGCCTTCATTTACAGGGCTCGGTATGGTATAAAATGTTTGGTTATTGTATACGATAGGAAGGTTACTATATTTCTTTTGATCATTTTAAATTCTTTTTATACTTGCTAACCGTCAACACATCTTTAATCTGATCTTTACTTTTTATTGTGATTGTCAACGGTATCAACTTACCTATTGGCTTATTGTTACTAAAACTTTCTTTAATCTTTTCTTCAATATCCAGTCCTTCAATTCCTGAACCGGTTTTTTCAGTGAAATAAAAAGTCGTTTTAAAGAATTTGTCCCAGACCGATAACCAGAAGACTGTCTTTTTTTTATAACATACTTTGCACAACCAGGCTTTCCCGTCTTTATAGTAATTCCATTGGGGAACCAATCCGTAACCGGTATCTGTTATAGCTTCTATCAAATCTTTATATGCTGAATAGCTATCTCCCAGTGCATTTTCTATAACTTCTTCGGTAGGGGATATTTGCTGCTCTCTTAATAAAATTGTTTCCATTTGATTATTATGTTTTTCAGGCGGAATTGTCAGGATTACCGATAACGTATTAATTATCGGAAACCTGTAAAAAGCAACATAAGTTAATTATTTGTTTTGTACCTATATCATTTTTCTGAGTTTTCAAGTATTAACTTCACCACATCATAACTGACAGCATCGAACATAATTTCTATATTATTTGTATATTCTGAGTTATGGCTCATGATGGCATCTTTTAGAAGGAAAGCCTGGTAATCATAATTGAATGCACCTAGCCATGTCGCCAGGACACAGCCAACAGCACTTAATCCGCAGAGGAATAACGTGTTACTCCCTTTCTCCATGATAACCTCATTGAGATCGGTTTTATTAAAGCCATCAGGATAGGTTTTAATAATCCTCGTATCTTCAGGTTTGATTAAAACCGAGGTCGGGAATTCAAACTGATCAGTACCAGGTAGTACTCCATACTCCTCACTGCTATGATAAATCCCTATTACCGGATAGCCATAGCTGCGGAAAAGTTCAATGTAACTATTAATATTGGACATAGCCATCTCTTTTTCCTGTTCGGGAATCATAGGCAGGAATGCATTCTGGATATCAATTACCAGCAGAACAGGTTTAATTTTAGTTTTTTGCTCCTTCTGATCCTGTGAGAATGATTTACCTGGAATCATTACCAGAAGGATTATCAGGATACTAAGACAGATTGTGTTTTTCATTGTTTTAAGTGATGAATTGAATTATTATTGTTAGTTAAAAACGAAGTTAAACATTTCCTGCGTACCCTTTTCCATTATTGCCAAATTGAATGCGGGAATCATCCTGAAACATGCTTTTCCATGGCTTCGGCCTGAATAATCATATTTAAATTTGAATTAAATATTTTTTAAATACATTTGTAGTCTTAAAAAAATTGATTATACATCAGTTTTGTTGTGTGATTAAAAAGGGTTAATAAATGAGTGATATACACAGAGCCGCACTGCGGTGCGGCTCTGTGTATATCATGATTTTAGTCTAATTTAAATTCTTACTATATGTCAACTATTAAACGTGTTTACAAATTTGGAAATAAAACTGCTGAAGGCAGGGCAGATATGAAAAACCTGCTTGGTGGAAAAGGTGCCAACCTGGCTGAGATGAACCTCATAGGAGTACCTGTTCCTCCGGGCTTTACAATTACGACCGAAGTATGTTCCGAATATAACCAGCTGGGCAAAGATGAAGTTGTCAAGCTGATAAAAGCGGATGTAGAGGATGGGATGGCCAATATCGAAAGAATCATGGGATCAAAATTTGGTGATCCTTCCGATCCCTGCCTTGTTTCTGTAAGGTCAGGTGCCAGGGCTTCGATGCCTGGAATGATGGATACCATTCTTAACCTTGGATTAAATGAAGAAGTGCTTCAGGGACTTGCCAGAAAGACGGGAAATGAACGTTTTGTATGGGATTACTACAGGCGTTTCGTGCAGATGTATGGCGATGTTGTATTGGGTTTAAAGCCTGAATCAAAGGAAGATATTGATCCATTCGAAGAAATCATTGACCATCTCAAGGAAGAAAAAAAGGTGATCGATGATACGGAACTAACAACCAACGATCTGAAAGAACTAGTTACACGCTTTAAAAAGGCTGTGAAGGATAAGACCGGCAGTGATTTCCCGACCGATCCATGGGAGCAGTTATGGGGTTCTATCATGGCCGTTTTTGACAGCTGGAATAATGACCGTGCAAAGTTTTATAGAAAACTCAACAATATCCCTGAGGAATGGGGCACTGCTGTGAATGTCCAGGCCATGGTCTTCGGGAATATGGGTAATACATCCGGTACGGGTGTTGCATTTACAAGGGATGCGGGCAGTGGAGAAGACCTGTTTAATGGTGAATACCTGATCAATGCCCAGGGAGAGGATGTGGTGGCAGGTATCCGCACTCCGCAGCAGATAACTAAAGAGGGTTCCGTTAGATGGGCAACACTCGCCAATGTTACGGAAGAAGAGAGAAAGAGTAAATATCCCTCACTGGAGGAAAGCATGCCGGAAATTTATAAAGAACTGGATGAGATACAGCAAAAACTGGAGGATCATTATAAAGACATGCAGGATCTTGAATTCACTATCCAGGAGGGCAAGCTATGGCTGTTACAAACACGGAATGGTAAACGGACTGGAGCTGCAATGGTTAAAATATCAATGGATTTGCTCACGGAAGGTAAGATTGATGAAAAAACGGCATTACTGAGAAATGAACCAAATAAACTGGATGAACTATTGCATCCGGTCTTTGATAAGACCGCTGTGAAATCAGCCAAAGTCCTGGCAAAAGGATTACCTGCTTCACCGGGTGCAGCAACAGGGCAGGTGGTCTTTTTTGCTGATGATGCAGAGGTGTGGGCCACGAAAGGAAATAAAGTGATCCTGGTCAGGATTGAAACTTCGCCAGAAGATCTTCGGGGGATGAGTGTCGCAAAAGGCATCCTTACAGCCAGGGGAGGTATGACCTCCCATGCTGCTGTCGTTGCCCGGGGAATGGGTAAATGTTG
>LJUQ01000296.1 GCA_001304505.1 Bacteroides sp. SM23_62_1 | reverse complement strand
CCGGGTTATTCATAGTTAAGCCCTTTCAGGGCTTTATTAACCTTGTATTTTTCATCTCACACAAAACACAAAATATTATCCATTTCAGGACGTGACAGGATTTACGGTACTCCCTACTCCTTACTCCCTACTCTTGACTGCCTCAGCTTCAGCCTCAGCCTTTCTTAAATTCTTCAAAGTCTATCTTTTCAGATACTGTTTCTCATAATACTTCTTACCAGTTAACTGTTTTCTCCAATCCATCAGGGAAACGGACAGATGGTTCCCATCCCAGTTCATGCCTGATCTTAGACGCATCAATGGCATACCTCAGATCATGGCCGGCACGGTCTTTTACAAAGGTGATCAGCTTTGCAGAAGTCCCGGGTAAACAATTCAGCTCTTTATCCATTATTTCACACAAAAGATGGATCAAATCAATATTCCTCCATTCATTATTTCCACCGATATTATAAGTTTCACCCGATCTGCCCTTATGAAACAGAAGGTCTACTGCCCGGGCATGGTCCTCAACATATAGCCAGTCACGAATGTTTTCACCTTTGCCATAAACAGGGACCGGTTTTTCATTTTTGATATTATTAATAGCAAGGGGAATAAGTTTTTCAGGGAACTGGTAAGGGCCATAGTTATTTGAGCAATTGGAAATGATAACAGGAATATTGTAGGTGTGATAATAAGCTTTGACCATGTGGTCTGAACTTGCCTTTGAGGCAGAATAGGGGCTTCTGGGATCATAGGCTGTTTGTTCGGTAAAGTACCCGCTGGTTCCCAGGGAGCCATATACTTCATCCGTTGAAACATGGAAAAAAAGGTTACTGCTGAAAGGTTCCTTCCATATAGCTCTGCATGCATTCAGGAGATTGACGGTCCCGACAACATTTGTATTCAGGAAGGCAAGGGGATCCATAATTGACCGGTCCACATGTGATTCAGCAGCCAGATGTATAACTGCATCAGGATTGTGTTCCCCGAAAATCCTATTAACAAATCCTTCATCGACAATATCTCCTTTTATAAAGAGATAATTATTCATCTTCTCAACATCTCTGAGGTTTTCAAGGTTCCCGGCATATGTCAGGCAATCCAGGTTAATAATCTTGTAATCAGGATAATGGATTACAAACCACCTTGTCACATGTGATCCGATGAATCCTGCACCTCCGGTTATGATAATTGTTTTTTTCATATACAATAGGTTCAATTATGAATCCGGCATTTTTATTTGGATTGATTCCTGTAATACTTTTCCCATTTCCAGGCCGAACGAAGGGTATCTTCAAGAGATGTTTCAGCTTTCCAGCCCAGTTCCTTATTGGCATATGATGTGTCGGCCCAGATTTGTTCAACATCACCTTCCCTTCGGCCAGTAACCCTGAATTTCAATTTGACATTTGTGGCTTTTTCAAAAACATGGATCATTTCAAAGACTGAAACACCCTTTCCTGTTCCAAGGTTAAAAATTTCAAAGTCTGATTTCATCTTACCCGGCAATAATCTTTCGATAGCTTTGATATGTGCCTTTGAAAGATCAACCACATCAATATAATCTCTTATACATGTTCCATCCGGCGTATTATAATTGTTACCATAAACCATTAATTCCGGATGAATACCGAAAGCAGTCTGGGTTATAAATGGTACAAGATTGCTCGGTATACCCACCGGCAATTCCCCGATGAATCCCGATGGATGTGCGCCGATTGGATTAAAGTACCTTAATGAAACAGCTTTAACTGGATGACCTGCAGCAATAATGTCCTCAATAATTTCTTCGGAAATCTGTTTCGTATTGCCATACGGTGAGTTTGCTTTTTTCATGGGAGTTTTTTCTGTCACCGGCAGTTCATCGGCATCACCATAAACAGTACAGGATGATGAAAAAACAAAATATCTAATGCTGGATTTGAGCATTAACTTAAAAAGGTTGATCAGAGATACCAGGTTATTTTCATAATATAAGAGTGGTTTTTCGATGGATTCCGGGACGGCCTTTTTAGCAGCAAAATGGATAATAGCTTTAATGGTGTTATATTGTTTGAAAAAATCATCGACCAGCTTAAGATTACAGAGATCAAATTTCTCAAAGAGTGGCTTTTTACCAGTTATCTTTTTAATTCCGTCAAGTACTGCTTCATTTGAGTTAGATAGGTCATCGATGATCACTACTTCATACCCGGCTTCCATCAGTTCAACTGCTGTATGGGATCCTATGAATCCTGTGCCTCCTGTTACGAGTATCATTTCTTTCATTTACAGGCTCCAGTAATTTAATTTATTAATCCTTGTTTTATAGGTGCCTTTCAGGTCAACCAGAAGCAGGTTTGAGTGCCCTTGGGATTTGAAATAGTTTTCATCCAGATCTAGATATTCTTTATGACATACAGTGACAATAATAGCATGATAGGGTGGTGAGGGTTGACTTTTAAGCTCCAGTCCATATTCTGTTTTTACTTCATCAAAAGAAGCCCTGGGGTCTACAATGTCAACAGTGAAACCAAAAGATCTGAGCTCATTAATTACATCAAATGCTTTTGAGTTACGGATGTCAGTCACATTTTCCTTGAACGTAACACCCATGACAAGCACCTTGCACTGTCTGATATCCAGATTAAAGGCAATGAGTTTTTTAACTACCTGGTCGGCGACATAAAAACCCATACCATCATTAATTGCCCTTCCTGAATTTATGATCTGTGCATGGTGGCTGTATTGTTTTGCTTTATAGGAGAGATAATAGGGATCCACACCGATGCAATGTCCTCCTACCAGGCCGGGGTAAAACCTTAAAAAATTCCATTTTGTGGCTGCAGCTTCAAGCACTTCATAGGTATTGATTTCCATTTTATGGAAGATCATAGATAATTCATTCATGAAGGCAATATTTATATCCCGTTGTGTATTTTCAATAACTTTGGCTGCTTCTGCAACTTTAATGGAACTGACTCTGTAAACTCCTGCTTCAATAATTAATTCATAAATCATGGCAATTTCTTCTGCTGAGATTTCATCGCAACCGGAGGTAACCTTTATTATCCTGGTAAGTGTATGTTCTCTGTCTCCCGGATTTATACGTTCAGGTGAGAATCCAACCTTAAACTGTTTGATATATGTTAATCCTGAATTTCTTTCAAGTATAGGCACACAATCCTCCTCGGTACAACCGGGATAAACAGTAGATTCAAATACAACAAAATCTCCTTCCTTTAGCACTTTTCCAACGATATCTGTTGCGTTGAGAAGGGGTTTTAAGTCGGGCAATTTATGTTCATCAATGGGTGTGGGAACGGCAACGACATAACATTTTGCCTCCCGGATGTCATTCAAGTCAGATGTAAAAAGGATATCACATCCTTTAAATGCATCTGAAGACAGTTCTTTGCTTGGATCAATACCCTTTTTCATCAATTTGATCCTGTCATCTTTAAGGTCAAAACCGATAACAGATATTTTTCTTGCAAATTCAAGCGCAATTGGCAAGCCCACATAGCCAAGGCCAATCACCGCCATTTTAGTTTTCTTATCGACCAGATCCCTGTACATATAATAAAAAGTATTAATTCAAAGTGTTACTTTTATGATTGATATTTTGATATTAAAAATTTATAATGTATAACCGCGAATTCCCGGGACGCTTTAAAGTTTATTCAGTAACAGTCTAATTCATTCACAGGGCAGAATTATAATTTAATATTATTACACATTGGATGGTAGTCTCCTTTACAGCCGACAGGTTGAGAATTACGGATATTGTATACAGTTTCAATGGAACTTTTAGCTTCTATAAGTCCATATCCCCTGCCGGCCAAAATTTCACGATAAGTTTCGGTATGGAGATCGGTAAATCCATCACTGAATTCAATTTCTTCCCGGTCAAGCAGTATACTTCTGTAAGTCCTTTTGCCTTCTTTTTTTATCTTGTCAGGCAGGTCATTATAATCGATACTCAGGAACCATCTCACCCCGCCCCGGGCAAGTTGAAGAAATCCTGAAGCTTTGTCAGGTTTTGAAATATGGGTAATATTCTCTTTCACATCACCGAATATCCAGGTTAGCATATCAAAAAAATGAACACCTATATTAGTGGCAATTCCACCTGATTTTTCTTCATCACCTTTCCATGAAAAATGATACCAGTTTCCCCGGCTTGTCACATATGTCAGTTCAATATCGTAGGTTTTGTCCTTCGGCCCATTCAGAATTTTTTTACGTAGAGCCTGGATAGATGGATGAAGTCTTAATTGAAGCACATTATATACGTTTTTCCCGGTATCTCTCTCATATTCTTCAAGTGCATCAATATTCCAGGGATTCAGGACCAGTGGTTTTTCACAGATAGCGTGTGCCCCGCTGCGTAAAGCAAAGCGTATATGAGAATCATGCAGGTAATTTGGAGAACAGATGCTGACAACATCAATCTTTTTCTCGGTGCGTCTCAGTTTATCAATATGCCGGTCGAATCTTTCGAATTCAACGAAAAAATCAGAATACGGGAAATAGGAATCGATTACACCGACACTGTCACACCTGTCAAGTGCAGCCAGCAGGTTATTGTTGGTTTCCTTGATTGCTTTAAGGTGTCTGGGGGCAATATAACCTGCCACACCAATCAATGCAAAATTTAATCCTGAAAATTTTTCCATAAAAGGCTAAAATTTCTATCAAATGTAGGAATATATTTCTAACCGATTTTTTCCACCTGTCCGTCAGTTAACCGGTATTTTTCTTTACTTTCAGGACAGATGGCGAATCCATGCTCATCGAAGTACAGCCGGTGGCCGTATTCACTCATCCAGCCTATATGCCTTGCTGGATTCCCGACGACCAGGGAATACGGTTTAACATCTTTAGTTACAACTGATCCTGCTCCAATAAAGGCGAATTCTCCTATTTCACCGCCGCAGAGAATAGTGGCATTAGCCCCGATAGTAGCACCTCTTCTTACCAGTGTCCTGATATACTGATCGCGCCTCACCACTCCGCTTCTCGGATTTAATATATTTGTAAATACCATGGATGGCCCGAGAAACACCTCATCTTCGCATATCACCCCTGTGTAGATCGAAACATTATTCTGTACTTTAACATTCCTGCCAAGGATAACTCACTGCAGTCTCGTGAGCAAAATATTTTTTATTATCCATAATTATTTGGGATTACATTCAGCTATAAATTGAATAACATGCCCGGTAATATATTCCAGCTGTATTTCATCCAGTTCGGTATGCATAGGAAGGGAAAGCACACTGTCAGCCATTTCTTCTGATACTGGAAAATCACCCTTCTTATAATTCAGATCCTGGTAGGCCTTCTGAAGATGAAAAGGCAATGGATAATAGAGCATGGATGGAATACCCTTATCATTCAGGTAATTTTGAAGATTGTTGCGACATGGACCGAACAGCGTTATTGTATACTGATGAAATGTATGTGTTGAGTAATCAACCCGCTGTGGTGTAAGGATCTGTGGGACGGGTTCAAATGCACGATCATAGAAAGCAGCTGCTTTGATCCGGGATTCAAGAAATTCATCAAGATATTTCAATTTAACTCGCAGTATAGCCGCTTGGACGGTGTCAAGTCTTGAATTAACACCAATATGATCATAAAAGTATTTTTTACTCTGCCCATGATTAACCATTGACCTGATCCTGGATGCCAGCTTTTCATCATCAGTGAATATTGCTCCGCCATCCCCATAGCATGCAAGATTTTTAGAAGGATAGAACGAAGTACAACCGATATGACTCATGGTTCCAGCTTTTTTTCTTGAGCCATCGCTGAAAATATATTCTGTTCCCATTGCCTGAGCTGCATCTTCAATGACAAATATTTGATGTCTTTTCGCAATATCGTTAATCGCTTCCATTCTACAACATTGCCCGTACAGATGAACAGGGATAATAGCTTTTGTACGTTCGGTAATGACATCTTCAATTAAACCCTCATCCATATTAAAAGTATCGGGACGAATATCAACAAGAATTGGTGTCAATTTCAACAGCCTGATAACCTCTATGGTAGAGATAAATGAGAAGGGTGTGGTGATCACCTCATCACCCGGCTCTAGGTCAAGCGACATAAGGGCCACCTGCAGGGCATCCGTCCCATTGGCACACGCAATTACATGACCGGTGTGGAGATAATTTCCAAGCTCTTCCTCAAAAGCTTTTACCTCAGGCCCATGTATAAATGCTCCGGACTCCAGAACACCCCGTATGGATGCATCAATCTCCTCTTTCAGCCTGTTGTATTGTGCGGTTAAATCAACGATTCTAATCTTTTTCATCTTCATGATTTAAAAAGAAATACAAAAATAATAATTGTATGATAAATGAAAATTTAAAACTGATGATTATCGGTGGTTGGTCTTGAATTTGTATACTGGCAGGAAATTTTTTACTAATTTTGTTAAGTGATGATTGACGTAGGGTACTATATTAAAGAACTTATTCTCCTGCATGATTGTGTAGTCATTCCGGGACTTGGCGGATTTGTTGCCAATTACAGGTCGGCTGAGGTGAATTATATGCAGAAAAGTATTTCACCACCCTCGAAATCTATTCTTTTTAACAAAAATCTCCACCATAACGATGGGTTGCTCATAGGGCATATTTCAAGAAGAGCCGGTGTAGGGTATAAAGATGCTGAAGCCATTGCCCGTAAATATGCAGATAAAATCCTTGAATCAACCAGATCCGGAAATAAATTTATTATTGACGAACTTGGATTTTTCTACCATGATAAGCAAAATAATCTGCAATTCCAGTCGGAATTGAGTGCAAATTTTTTGCTGGAATCCTACAGCCTTTCCGATGTTTATTTCAGGGAGATATATCATGCAGCTGACCTGGAATCAAGGCCTTCCCGATACATCGCAGCAGATATGTCAGGTAGTAACAGAAGAAAAAGGATCAGACAGCTGGTATATACAGGGGTGGCTGCATCGCTCCTGGCAGCCATGGTTCTTGTTCCAATCAAAACTGGCTTCTTCGATTATACAGAGCTGAGATTATTTAAAGCAAAATACGAACTGAGAAACAATATTCCGACGGAGGCTGAAGAAGAAATTCAGCCATCCATAGCAAATGAATCTTCAGGATCACGCCTGGCAAGAATTATTCCTGCTGAATACCATATTATAACCGGAAGTTTTAAAGAATTCGGGAATGCCAGGGAGCTGATGGTAAAGCTGAATGACCAGGGTTTTCATTCACGGATCTTGTGTGGTGAAGGTGAATACTTCAGGGTATCGGCAATAAGTTTTACTGACAGGCTGGAGGCTATCGAAGCCCTGGCAGAGGTGAAGTTACTACCGGGAATGAGCTCTGCCTGGGTTCTAAAGTATTAAGCTGTTTATTTCACAACAGATCCCGGTTTCGTCTTTTCTTCAGGCGTTATAAAAATAAATTTCCCACCTGGTTCTTCCGCAAGCAGGATCATTCCATGTGATTCAATTCCCCTTATTGTACGCGGAGCAAGGTTAGCCAGGACACAGACCTGTTTTCCCGGGAGTTCTTCAGGTTTGAAGCATTCTGCTATGCCCGTAATCACAGTTCTTATATCCAATCCGGTATCGACCACCACTTTAAGAAGCTTGTCTGTATTGGGGACTTTTTCTGCTTCCAGGATTACGGCGGTGCGGATATCCATTGTACTGAATTCTTCAAAACTGATGTCCTTCAGTGCGGGTTCAAGTCCGGATGCTGCTGATTCATTCATTTTCTTAATATTTTCAAGTTTGTCAAGTTGTGCCTGTATGACCGGGTCTTCAATCTTCTCAAAGAGAAGTTCAGGCTGGTTTATCTGATGGCCCGGCTTGAGAATCTCTTTCGATCCTATATCAGCCCACTTTACAGGACTGATGTTTAAAAAACTTACCAGTTTCCTTGCTGTATCGGGGA
>LJUQ01000295.1 GCA_001304505.1 Bacteroides sp. SM23_62_1 | reverse complement strand
GACTTTCTGAGCATTGGCCAGGTCGGTTACTTCCAGGGTACCATTATAAAACTGAACTTTCATGTTGACATCCTCAACATAAAATTCTCTTTCGGTCTGGTACTTGTAGTAAATTTCGCTGTTGAATGTTGAAGTTTTCATAATTTTTTGATTAATTATTATGATATAAAGGTACGAATTATAGTACGTATATTCCAAATAAATGAGTATGTTTAATAACACAATTAACTCATTATCAGGTATTTATAACTATTCTACGATTATAATGTATTAAGATCAAATTTGTCCATCCTGATTTTCTCGCCCAATGGCTTATTGAAATTCTCATAAAACATCTGGGCCAGTTTTTCATATTTTTCTCTACTTTCCGGAATCCACTTGGTTGCTTGACCTTTCTCATTGTACTCCCAGTATCCCATTTTCGCTTTCGCTAACATCCTGAAAGCATAACTATAAGCCTGATTCCAAAGATCTTTTTCCTTATTCACTGCTTTATTGATTTCTTTTTTGGCAGCTTTCCAGGCTTCCAGGCCATCATATTTATCAGCCTTGGCAGCGCAAACAACACCATAATTAACAGTAACCCCGGAATCAAGATCCAGGATAGTTACTGTTTTTTTTAGCCCTTCTTTACCGCAGCATTCGCACTGATCATGATCTGTCGAAATCCCTAAAACTTTTATTTTCCTGTGTTCGTTCATGATTCAATTATTATTTCGGTTATAGTTTCTTCTTTCCTGGTAACCTTGACTTGTGCTGTTTTCATAGTGATGATCAGTGTGGTGACTAGAAGTATGGTTATCAGGGTTTTCATTGTTTTAATTTCTAATATAAAGGTACGAAATATAGTACATATAGGTCAAGTATTTTATCAATTAATTTTAGTATTTTTTACTAATAATTAACTCATATTCAATATATTATGGGATTTTTTGCAAGAGCATCCAGGACGGATCTCATGGCCTGATCAATGCGTTCCAGGTCCAGGTCAATATATATATCTGTAATGGAGTTTTCACCATGACCAAGCAG
This sequence comes from Bacteroides sp. SM23_62_1, assembly GCA_001304505.1. Lineage (GTDB taxonomy): Bacteria > Bacteroidota > Bacteroidia > Bacteroidales > SM23-62 > LJUQ01. The sequence continues at coordinate 4,092 of LJUQ01000295.1, read as the reverse complement.
GGACCGGATATCATCTTTTGGTACCCCAATATTCCGGGCAATACTTGCCAATGAATGACGGGCGAAATATGTAGATAGGGGAACAGTAATCCCGGCTTCCCCGGCAACCTTTTTTAATAACCGATTGGTATAATCAACAATATCCTTATGTAAAGGCACTTTTCTATTTGCTTTGGCTATCTGCTTTTTATGTTCAATAAAGTATAAAAGATATTTATTCCCCTGGTACCGGTTAATGATTTCCCAGGCTTCCGGCTGGATCAGGATGGAATAATTTCTACCGGTCTTTGCCCTATTAAATATCAGCCGACCTTTATATACGTCTTTTTTTTGTGCCAGAAGTAAATCAGCAAAGTTTATCCCGTTCATATAAAATGATAACATGAACAGATCCCTGGCACGAGTCCAATTAGATTTCTTCAGTTCAGCGTCCCGGATTTTTTTTATATCCTCAATGTCAAGGCTCCTTTTCCTTGTTTGGCTTTGCCTTATTTGGTATTCATAAAACGGGTAAAGATCCCTTGATATAAGTTTTTTCTTTATGGCATCATTAAAAACTACTCTCATGTTACGTTGATAGATAGCAATGGTATTTATTGACCGTTTCTTATCCAGGTAAAAATCTTTGAAATCTTGCAACCATTCAGGAGTAATTTTTATAAAATCAATTCTGCTCTTTCTGGTAAATTCCTTTATGGCTGAGATCATTGATTCAAAACTGATAGCATAATTATCCCGGCCTTTTTGAAATAGATCCTTTTTAAATTTTTCTGCGTGTAAAATGAAATCATTTTCCCTGCCTTCGGTATCAATTTCCCTTAAATAATCAATAAGGGATTTCATGCTCTTTGTTTTTATATCAACCGGAAGGTCCAGAATCTTCTTATCATAAAGATTCAGGATATTGCGTAGTTTAATATTATATTTTGCTGCATTTGGATGATCAATAATATTTCCGTTTGTATCAATTTGATTTTTGTCAACATAAATACCGGTACCGATATATCTTGTTTTTCCCTGGTGTGTTATCCGGATCTTAACATCAAAAAGACCATCTTTATTACGGTGAATTTCTTGAGGACGTATTACAATTTTGAGTTTTGGCATCTCAATGCGTGTGTCCCTGCGTGTATTATGTAACACAAATGTACAAAAATGGAGCAAAATGTCAAATTATCCATGTACACGTGCTGTGCATAAAATAAACGGAAACCTTTGATTTTACTGGATTTTTGATTGTAGCGAGAGAGGGACTTGAACCCTCGACCTCATGATTATGAATCATGAGTTTACTTTATTATACTATTCTGTTTTATTGATTGTTATAAGGATTTGAAAAAATACTTAGCGTGTATTATGTGATATTTTCACCTTTTTTGGCTGCTCTTTTTGTACGTCTTTGTTCCCTTCTTTCCTTTCTGATTTCCATTCGTGTTTTTCTTTTTTCCGGTCCTGAAACGTTTATATCTGAAACATCTGTTACCACATTCTGCCGACCACGAATAACAAATTTCCCTACCCTTACTTCAGTACCTTCAGAAGCAAGCCATTTCAAAGCTATAAAAATTCCCAATATAATACCAATCAGTACAAAAAATCCATATTGATAAATAACATTCATAATTCTGTTTTCACATCAAATGAAGGACATTCTTTCATCCATTCTTGTTTTTGAATAACTCCATCTCCATTCAAATCTACAGATAAATCCCGGTGACCTACAATTTCAATTTCAGGATAAATAGATTCCAATGACTTAATAAGGCATCTTAGGGCATCAATTTGGGCTGGCGTGCGTGTATCTGCTGGTTCGCTATATAAGAGACCACCTATATAACAAATGCCAATAGAAGCCCTATTATAGCCTCTTACGTGCGCTCCTATTTCAGGGATAGATCTACAACCTTGTTTTGCTCCATCAATCTCTCCATCAGGATGAATTAAGAAATGATATCCAATAGTTCTGAATCCTCTCTGCTTATGCCAGGAAGTAATATCTTCAACAGAATAATCTTTACCTGATTCTGTATCTGAACAATGAATTACTATTAATTTAATTGTTCTCATTTTAATAATTCTTTTAATCCGTTTATCCGTGTTGCAAAAAATGTAATAAGCCCTCCTAAAATGGCAGATACGGTACTTCCTATTGTCACAATCCTAGTTTTCCAGATTTTTAATTTTTTTACGTCCGCTTTTACTGTTTTGAATTCAGATACAAGACCTCCATTTTTTTCATAATCGGTACCCATAAGACAAATATGAATCTGATTGATCATACGTTTCATATCAGCCTGTTCGACCATCATATTATCCTCAACTTGCCTTCTTTCCTTTTGGCAAATTTCCAGTTTGGTCATTCTTGTTTCAAGATCCTGTATATAATCCGGTTTACTCAATTTGATACTGATTTCTTGATTTCTAATAGATCCTGGACAACAGTATATTCATTTGTACTATCGTCAATTACAACATCATAATGATAAATCTTATATGGTTTATCCGTATCCGAAGGTGTAAGGTTAAATGTTATTACGAATTCTACAATATCCCCTGTTTTATCAATCACTTTTTCCGTATCGTCTTTATTCACTTTTGCTGTTAATTTTCCTGTATATCCAGAAAGTGATGGAAGTCCGGAAACAGTACATTCTATCTTACAAGAATTCTTTCGGTAAATTTCAATAGCATTTGCTCCCATGATTTTAATTATTAATTATTCCACTTATTTCCTCTTGTTTTATTATTCCGCTTACTTTATCTTTTTCTATGTTTCCAGATTGATCATATTGCTCACTGATTGCTGATATTTCTTTAACTTCAATTGTTCCACTTATGACTGATTGAGCAATTATAGCAGTCACTTTCCGGATCTCATTTCTATCGTAAACATTACCCTGGCAGTAAGCATAAGCATGAATAGATCCGGTAAATGATCCAAGCCCTTCCATTATAGCTGATAATAAAGCTTCTGCTGCTATTGCACCTTGTATGAATCCCCTTCCGATTAAATTTCCAGTTATTAATGTTTCTCCCTGGCAGGATCCTGAAATATTTTTCTTACCATATATTGAACCGCTTATTTCTGAAGTTCCAACAATGCTTCCGGAAATTGATGCTTCACTTATCAGTTTACCGGATACAATAGCACTTGCTTCAATATTTCCTGATAATTTCCCCTCTCCTGATATTATTCCTGATACTGAAGCTAAACCGATTATGGATCCACTTATTTGATCATGTGCTTTTTCCTGAAGATTTCCACTTAATATTGATTCTCCCTGTATAGATCCTTTAAGTGATCCCTTGGCTTTAATATCTCCGCTAACCGTTGCCTGTCCTATAATATCACCAGAAAGTTTACCTTCAGAAATAAGTTTACCGGTTGTTATTGCTTCACCTGTAATACTTCCTGATAATGATCCTTTGGCTAAAAGATTTCCTGAAACAATTGAATCCCCTGAAATTGAACCTTTGAATATCCCTTTTCCTTCCAGATACCCGGTTATATCTGATATCCCAATTATATCACCTGATAGATATCCTTTACCAAGAATATCACCACCAACCGTTGATTCTCCTATTATGGATCCTGATAAATCTCCCTTGGCTTTAAGAATCCCGGAAATTATTGCTTCGCCTGTTATGGATCCTCTTAATCCTTCATATTTTGCCTGAAGGTTTCCTGTAACCGATGCTTCCCCTGTAATATCTCCCGCAATTGAACCTTTACCTTTAATATCACCATTAACAGATGAATCACCTGTTATATCTCCTGAAATAAATCCTTTTGCAATAATACTTCCTAAAACATCAGATGTTCCTGTAATTGCACCAGAAAAAGAACCTTTTGCTTTTATATTTCCGATTACCGAAGCCGTTCCATTAATCGCACCAGCTATTGAACCTTTTCCTGAAATTGCGCCCGTTATTAAGGCATCTCCAATAATTGATCCGGCTAGATCTCCTTTTCCAAAAATGTCAGCCCCTAAATCTGAAGTTCCGGGAATTGAACCAGCCAGATCACCTTTTGCTGTGAGATTTCCAGAAATAATTGCTTGGCCTGTTATGGATCCGGCTATTGAACCGGAT
>LJUQ01000294.1 GCA_001304505.1 Bacteroides sp. SM23_62_1 | reverse complement strand
ATAACCGATAACCGACAACCGACAACCGACAAACGACAACAGATAACCGACAACCGACAACCGACAACCGACAACCGACAACAGATAACCGATAACCGACAACAGATAGCCGACAACCGATAACCGACAACAAATACTATTATTCCACGACAATTCTACCCCTCAGAACATTTGGTCCCCGCAACTCAATAATATAAAATCCTTCATTCAGATCACCTTTCTCCAGCACATAACTTGAGGTTGTGATGTGCTCCACGATCCGACAGATTTTTCCGGAGAGATCCATGATGCTTAGAGTGTATGGATTACCTTCCGGATTATTAAATAGGAGGATTGTGGTTCCATTAAGGGGATTTGGGAATATTAAAAGGTTGCCAGTAATATTTTGATTGTAAATCCCTGTAGTTCCATTATCATCTATATTGGACATTGCCGATTCAAACACCGGGTCACTCTTGAATTTCGTCGGGAAACAGGGTGAACTTTTCACAGCAGATACCTGGTAATAGACTCTTCCGGATGGAATATTAGGATCTGTCCAGCTATGCGCATCACTGGTAATTGTACGGACAGAAGCGAGCTGCATATAATCAGTTCCCCGGAAGATCTCAAAATCAAAGTATTCATATCCTTCGTAATTGTTCCAGTTTAATGTAACTTCCCCGTTTACTCCCACAGCCGTCCACATATGTATGGACTTATGATAGGTACTTAATCCGGATTCCTGGCCGCACGAATCAACTGCTGCAATCCTATAATAAAACGACTGCTCCTGAGGAAGGGAAGATTTGTCGGTGTATATAGAAAGGCTATCGAACAGGACACTATCAATACGTACATATGTATTGCCACTCTGGCGCCTGTATATATTATAATAAGCCGTCCCTTTACCATGAGTCTTTTCCCATATTATTATGATCTGGTTCTGTGAGTTGACGGTAACCATACAGATTTCTACATCCTGGTATGGAACAATGCTGTCGATCAGGGTTGAGTCTTCCAGGATACAATCGTTTGCATCAGTAATGGTAACCTTGTATTTTCCAGGAATGAGGTTGTTAATTTCCCCTGAAGTCTGGCCTGTTAACCAATCAAATAAATATGGTGGGGTGCCTCCTGAAGTGCTTAAATGGATGTATCCATCATTAGCGTTCTTGCATATTTTTGAGGTATAGTCCTTACTTATATTAATCGGGTCGGGTTCCGCCAGAACAACACTGTCTGTAAATGATTGCACGCCCTGATCAGTTACGGTTACATGATACCACTTCCCGGCAACAAGACCTGTAACAGTTGCTGTGGTCGAGGCATCATCATCATCCCAGAGATATGTATAGGGGGGTGTCCCACCTGAGGCTGTAACTGTTGCCATTCCATCACCAAGGCCATGACAGGATATATTTGAGCTGTCGGTTATTGAACCAGCTAATGCCACCGGGTCTGTAACATCGTTGATAAGAATTGTTATTTGTTTTTCAAAGGACAGGTCGCCAGTATCCGTTGTACTGACCCGGATGCTGAAAGTGTTTTTAGTTTCATAATCAAATATTGACGCTGTCAATAATGAGTCACCACAGATGTTGAAGTTGCTGTTATCCATATCCCCGGTTCCTGCAACAAATGAATAATAATGGGTATCCTCTATATCAGGATCGGTAGTTGTAAACCGACCAACCAGGGAACCCGCCGGTTCATTCTCATTGATGGTGTTATTGTCCAGTGAAATATCTGTAGGCGACTGATTAACAGGTGGTTCGTATACATCAGTGATGGAAATTGCAAGTTGCTTTTCAAAGGATAAACTGCCTGTATCCGTTGTGCTAACCCTGATGCTGTAACTATTTTTGGTTTCAAAATCGAATGTTCCCCCGGACAGTAATGAATCTCCGGTAATGATAAAGTGACCATTATCCGTATCTCCTGTCCCGGAAACGAATGAATAGACATGCGAATCACCGGGATCGGGATCTGTTGTTGAAAATCTCCCGATCAGAGTCTGTGCGGGCAGGTTTTCATCGATGTTCAGGTTGTCAAGTGCCAGATCTGTTGGGGCCTGGTTTTCAGGAGCTGCCATAAATCGGTTATCTTCCATATTCGACATAGAATGGCTGTAAGGACCCGAACCGGCCTTCAGGTCACCTGTAGGAGTACATAGATCCGTAAGGACAGCACCTACCCTGTAATAATATCTTTGTGTAAGGGCAGTGGGATCAGTATCGGTACAGACCTTTATACTTGCAGGTATATCGACAAGGGGGGATAATAAAGTTGAATCACTACCTCTGAATATTGTAAAGATACTGTGATCCAATGGTTCACCTTCAATCTCATACCCGCTCCATTCCAGGTTTATGCCACCGGTAGAACTAACATACTGCAGGAAGATGGGTTTATGATAGTTACTGTTTTCAAGTGGTGATTCGTTGCCACAGGTATCTACCACCGTAATTTTATATTTATACGGCTTTGTTTCCGGATCCGCAACAGTGTCTGTGAATACGCTCAATTCATTATATGGCTTGCTACCAATGTGATCATATACTCCCATCACAGCACTCTCCCTGTAAATCTTATAATAAGCGATCCCTACATCAGGAGTTTTTTCCCATACTACCAGGTTTTCACCGGTTTCTATATCAGCGGTAACGATGCATATTTGTTCACCACTATAGGGGCCCAGTATGGATAATGTTACTGTTGTGGCCTGGCTTTCATAATTATTTACAGTTTGTGTTACATAATATGTATAAACTCCAGGCTCTGTTTGCCCGGTAGCAAAGGAACTTCCGGTATGAACCAGGTTTAGCAGTTCAATATCACTGTGCCATTTAATGTTCTCGCCTGTTGCAGTCAGATCGGGTATGGTTCCACCGTAACAAACTGACTGATCTGAAGCTGATGGTGGGGGTGTTGGGATGATAAAGGTATCAGTTATGGCAAACGCTGATCCTGCAAATGCATGGTCTATGGATTGCACACTCCAGATATATTCACCGGGTAAAAGATTTTTAACAGTCCAGCTTGTGTCATGCTGAACATTACCCATGGCCGGGATTCTTCTGTAACCTGTATGGATGTTTGACATACTGGTCATAATCGTATCTCCATTATTTAAATAAAGATGCGTATTGTATGTCAGTCCATCGGCAGGGGTTTCATTATCCGAGGCTTTATCCCAATTCAGAGTGATATTATTGCCCGATCTGACAGATGACAGGTTAGATGGTGCAACAGGTACAGTATTGAAGATGGAACCGTTGTTTTTATAGATCTTTGATACAGGGGGGTAAGTTAATTCTGAGCATCCTGTTAACAGAATATCCAGATCCCCGTCATTATCATAATCTCCCCATGCAACAGAACTTGCATCAACAGGTGTTAGAGTGACTGACTGAGCTGTAAATGAGTTGTTACCGTTGTTTTTGTAAATTTTTGATTCAGGTTCATGTACATATAGATCAAACCTATAATAGCCAGTCAACAGAACATCCAGGTGCCCGTCATTATTATAATCCCCCCATGCTACTGAACCACTACTTACTCCAGCAAATGAAATATCTTCCGAGAAGTTATTTTCTCCAATGTTTGTATATATTAAAGAGTAATTCCAGGAGGATCCACTACCCGGATCACCGGTTAAGAGTAAATCCAGGTGTCCGTCATTATTATAATCCCCCCAGGCAGATGAAGTATTACTAAGTCCCCGTAAAGATATCCCTGTCTGGTCTGCAAACACATAATCTCCATAGTTTTTGTATATCTTTGAGGTTACGTAATAACCGGTCAACAGAATATCCAAATCCTTGTCGTTATCATAGTCTCCCCAGCTTACTGAACTTGAACTTACTCCTGCCAGTGAAACTTGTGATTGCTTTGTAAAGGTATTATCACCATTATTTTTATATATTTCTGAAACATTTAAACTCCCGTTATTTCCGGTTAGCAGGATATCCAGGTCTCCATCATTATCGGCATCTCCCCAGGCTGCTGATCCGCAGCAGATCCCTGTTAAAGTGATCCCTGCCTGTACTGTAAAAGTATTGTTTCCATTATTTTTATAGATCTTCGAAATACAATCACTGCCGGTATCTCCGGTTAAAAGAATATCCAGGTCTCCGTCGTTATCATAATCACCCCAGGCAACAGAACTGCAATCAACTCCAGGTAAAGAGATCCCGGTCTGCTCTGTGAATGTGTCACCACCATCATTCCTGTATATCTTTGAAACCCTGGAGGTGTCGGTATTACCGGTTATCAGTATATCCAGGTCACCGTCATTGTCATAATCACCCCAGGCGACGGAACTATTATGAACCTGGGGCAAAATAATACTGGTCCAGTCGATAAAATCCTGGGCTTTCAGATACAAGAGGTTCATAGTTAGCATAATAAGGATCAAGATAGAATATCTCCAGGTATTCCTGATGTTTTGCCGGACATGTTTTTTTATTTGTTCAGGTAAAGCAGTATGTTCCTGAAATGGATGTCCTGGAAGATTTGTGAAAGTTTTCATGTTAATGTGAGTTTTGAGAACGGTGGTTTTAATACTCAAAGTTATTTCAAAAAGTGAAGAATGTCAAATAATTAGTTGGAATGGCTTATTCCAGTCTCGGATTATATTATTCATCCTGTAATTACTAATTCATGGATGAATAATTGCATATCTCATTCAACTCCTGCCTGCCGGCGGATCGGAATAACTTGTTTCAAAACATAACTCTTTCTACCACCAAGGTCAGTTGCCCGATGCCTGAACCATTTCGAGGATGCTCGAAAAACATTGGCATCCGCCATCCGGTGGATTGCCTGTTTTTCGGCACAGGAACCAGGAACTATTAGCCCCAGTTAACAACCGGGTTTACAGGTCCATCACCTACTATGTATTCTGCCGATTGGCAATCGGCAGAACTTGTGCCATCCTTTCGGGATGATGGTAGTATTGTCATTGAAAAACGGCACTTCGGGCCGGGTTATTCACAGTTTGATCCCCTCCTGGGATCTTAAACTGACAACCGACAACTGACAACCGACAACTGACAACCGACAACTGACAACCGACAACTGACAACTGACAACCGACAACTGACAACCGACAACTGACAACTGACAACTGACAACTGATAAC
>LJUQ01000071.1 GCA_001304505.1 Bacteroides sp. SM23_62_1 | reverse complement strand
TATTGAAATATGGAAAACTCGAAGAGTTTCCCACATTCCAACAGGACATCAACATTAACAAAAAAACTATACTTTTAAATGTAGCTAATTAAGGGAAGCTTTCATTAGGTTTTTCAACTACTGCACTGGCTATTGATCCCAATGATCCTGATGTTGTCTATATGGGAAAGAAACAGATTGGACAAATCTTTCAGTATTTCAATGTTTGGGGAAGCTGGAGCAGTAAAGAAATAACACCTGTTGAGGGAATTGGAGGCGTACAGGATATAGAAGTTAATTCAGATTCAAAGGTCTATGTTGCGGCAAGTGACGGCCTATGGAAGTGGGATGGCTCTGATTGGACAGGATTGACCGGTATACCTAGTAATAGCATTACAGCTGTAGCCATTGACAAATCAACAAATCCGGGGATTCTCTATGCCGGAACAGGTGAACATGGTGTGTTTGTCTCAGAAGATGGAGGAAACACCTGGGCCGAGTTTAACGATGGATTAGAAAATCTATCTATTAACATACTTGCTTTAAGTGACAGTGAACCCAAAACCATTTATGCAGGTACAGCTGGTGAAGGGATTTGGAGCCGGGAAGTGATAATATCAACTGAATCATACGATGTTGTCAAAGGTATTCCATTAAAATTTAAACTTAAGCAAAACTATCCTAATCCTTTTAATCTAACTACAATAATCTCTTATGAATTACCTAATTCTTCATTCGTAAGATTGTCCATCTATAATTTTATTGGAAGATTAGTTGATACAATTGTCAATGAACAGAAAAATGCAGGATCATATACTGTAAGATGGAATGCTGAAAATATAAGTTCCGGAATATATTTCTATCGGATTGATGCTGGAGAATTTAGTTGTGTGAAGAAATGTTTGGTGATCAAATAGAGAAATATGGTCTGACAATTTCATTCATCTTACAGTATGTAAATTCCGATGATAGTCAGCACCCAATTCCTGTTTATGGCGAGTAATCTTTTTATATTTAAATAATTTAATCGCTTTGCGAAAAGCCTGAAAGGCATTTCACAGGGCCAACCACTGCCCACCCAATATCATCCGATTTTCGGCCTGTCCAGTTAAGATAATTTATTGGGTGTACTATACAGTTAGATTCAAAATAATCCTGCGATTATTCTTTTTTACTTCATGAATAATTTGAAATTTCTTTTATTCTTTTTGAATAACAAACAACCGGAAGATTTTTATATCAAGAAGAATTGAAGAATTATGTTGAGATCTTATTTATAACATCCCCTGCTCCTCCAGCCATTTCCTGGCCCTTTCATGCTCTGCCAGGCATTAGCTTCCATATCTCTGGCAATCTGCTGAAATTCCTCCTCATCCCTCAGGCTGTTGAACAATGGGTCATTAATCCAATGTATTGCCATGCTGTCATTTTTCATTCTCATGCGTATGTTTTACATGCAAATTGAGAAACAAGATCCATCAGGTTAATTTGCCGCTCACAGTTCTTTACTCTGCGGCTTATTTAAACATTCAAGATTAGTTGCTTAAATTCGTCCATTATATGGCAATTGGCAGTAGAATATATGTTAGCACCCAGAGGATGATAAGCTCAATAAAACGAATGGGCAAAAACTGGATAATCATTTCTGTAGCACTTTCCGCTTCAGCCATTTTTTCAGGAAGTCTTGGCCTGTGGATGGTCGCGACAACCAGATCCCAGGAGCGGATTCGACCATCTATTTCAGGAACAAATGATATGGATTTGGGTTTCACATACCCTTTCCGAAATGATGAACATTCAACATTTACTTTTTACATTGATTCACCCTGTATAATCTCTTTCTCAAGTTGGGAGCGTAATCTGTGGGGTTATAATGAAATCATCATCCAAGATGATGATGGAAAAAAAGTGGTCCAATGGGAAATCAGGAGCAACGAGCAGCATTCGGAGTTTTTTGAAGAAGGAGATTATACCCTCATCGTAAAATTCAACCACAGTTTCATGGGATGCTGTGTCGTTGCCGTGAGTTTTCTATCATCAAAGACACCGCTACCCGACACAGATCTGGATGGCCTTCCAGATAAAACTGAGATAGAATGCAAAACGGATATCACAAAACAGGATACAGACGCAGACGGTCTCACAGATTACGAAGAAACCCGAAAATACCTGACCAACCCACTCGAAGCCGACAGTGACAAAGACGGAATCGACGATTCCGATTGGAATGAACGCAGAGAGTGCACGTATACCATTCAAGCCATCATCGATCTGCGTCCCCCTTTCACCCTGGAGGAAATGCAGGACTTTTACCAGGACGTCCGAATCGTAGAAGAACCTGGAGATGACGTCACCCGGTTCGAATTGATTCTTTACCCCGAAGCCAGAGAAATTCTGAATCCTGCTCTTTACGAACCAAAAGATAACGAATACACCGCTCCGACGTTCACAAAAAACTATTCAACAGCAATGCAGGATGAACTTGGCGAATTGTTGGAAGACGCCCCGACCGACCTGGAAGCGACACTCAGAATACTCCGCTACTTCAAAATTAAAACAAGATATGTTGCAATTGACAATGACCTCGGTTATTCCACTGACCTTCCTCTCAATTTCAGTATGCATCTGGCCTCAGATGGTGAACTCATCAGGAAGGGACTGGGAGAGCCCTCTCATACTTCAATGGCAGAAATCGAAAGACACGTTCTTTTTGCCAACTCAATGTTTGAATTAGGCACCCATGGGGCATGTGGATCTACATCAACGCTTAGAGGGGCAATGATGCGTTCAGTTGGGTTGGAAGAGAAAATCATTGTGACCATTCCACTACTCTATTTCTATGAAAATGACGGCACGGAAGTAATACTCAAAGATCAATATTGGGATGAGAGGTTCGTATCTATTCCCAGGGATAAAACAGATGCTGCCGATCATTTCTTCAATATGGTAAAAATCGGTGCCAGATGGATTAGAGTAGATTACGCGATTATGAATAACGCGAATATCTACAACAGAAACTCTCTTTACATTAAGATTCTCGAACAGCATGAAATCCTTGAAGATGATTTCACCCAATACTGGAATTATGAAACCTGGCGAGAAAAGCGTCCCTACAGGTATGTCTCAATAATTGAGCAGGAAGCACAACATTCCGCCGGGCATCAACCTTAAGTCAACACTTTGAGCGTAGCATATCAGGATCTCTGCATCTGATCTCAATAGTGGAAATTCCGGCTATACGGAACATCTCATTCCGGAGCAAACTGTGCATATGAATGATTCAGAAAAGTCCTGTTACCAACCGGACACATTATGACACAATTAGAATGTAGATCAAACTCATAACTCACTGCCACTCTCACCAGAAACCAAGAACCTGGAACCAGGAACCATATTTCCGGTTACCAGCCGGACACATTCCAGTAACATTGCGAAAACAGAAAAGTCCGGTTTAAATTGAATAGTCAGTTTAATTTATAATTTAAAAATAATTGCTTTAAAAAAATATTTAAAAAGACTTGTTTTTTTTATTTAAAAGTTATAGATTTGTAAAGTTTAAAAATAATGAAGTATATAAAATATTGTAAATCATGAGTTACAGATCAAAAATCAGAATGTCAATCGGATGGATTTATCCGATCGGAATACTTATTTCCTATATCTTTTCTATCATTGAATATGGATTAAGAAGTTATCTGGTAAAGTCAGGCCATGATCTGGAAGGAATTCCATTTGTGACCATTTTTCTGGTTTCATTGTTTTTTATTGTACTTGGTATAATACAATTGTTCAAGTACAAAAACTGGATTTATCCTGTGCTCGGATTTTTAATCGGGCTGACGACATTCCAGATTAGTTTTATCCTTACCGGTTATGGAGATATATTGAAGTTCACATATTTCGGAAGCTTTTTTATCATCATCCTGTTTGTCATTATTAACTGGAACTCATTTTACAGTCATGAAAAGTTTGAGGCCAATTCCAGGAGGTTGTTCAGGCTTGCTTCGGAAAGGATCTATGAGACAGATGATGGTTTTACTGAACGCCCTTTTGTTGCGGGAAGATTTGAGTGCAGCAGGGATGAATTGTTAGGATTTGTAAGGTTTCTCCATGGGAGTTATGTAATCAGGCCATTTTACTATGAAAGTTATACAGATCTCGCTTTTTCAATGAACACGAGCTTGGTGGTAATACGAGAGGCAACGGAAGTCAGCCATATACGATTCAATTATGATGGATCAATAACTGTAAGAATTTCTGAAAAGGATTACAGGGATTACCGCGAGAGGTTCAGCTTCGACCAGCTCTGCACATCCATGGCCATGGTGTTCATAAGGTTCCTCGAATATTACAAATCCGGGCTTGAGTCGAGAATAATTACTGAATTGAAATCGGCAAAATAATATATCTGCCCTGTAAGAAGGGTCAGAAAACAGCAACAAATATTATGTTAATCATGTGTAAAAAAGATTGTTAAACAAAATCAACAGAGATGAAGAAGAATGAAAATTTAATTAAAATGATTCCGCTCATTTGCACAATACTTATTGCAGGATTTGCAAATGCCCAGGAAACAAATCCCTGTAAAACAGGTGGACAGACCTGTTATTTCGGGGTAGAGATCAACAGTATCCTTTGCGGATATTCGGTTGAAACATACTGCAATGGTATGTTAGACGGTAAAGAGATACGCTATGAGTATTCGGATGTAACGCTTAAGATGTCGCTTCTCGGCGCAGATGTCGATGTCGGAATACAAACAATGTACGCTATTGATCCCGCTACCGAAAGAGCTGTAAAGATTGAAATGAGTTTTAAAAACAACCAGACAGTCGTAGCATCCACTACAAACATCAGCGGTGATACCGCTTATTTCACCAGCTCCACTTCGGGAGTAAGCAAAACCATCCCGGTTGACAGGGATGTAATATTTGCTTCCCAGACAAGGTACCCTAATCTTTTTACAGATTTCATTATGGATGGTATTTCCGAAAAGAAATATAAAGTATATAATCCGATGAACGGAGAAGTGGCAGTAAAGGGTTATACGAAGAAATCGGAGGAGGATATTATCCTGTGTGATTCTGTTTTTCATACACTGGTCGTGGAAGAGACCGACTTTTCTTCAGGTATCAAAACCTTGTTATGGCTCAATAAATCTGACGGCTACAACTTAAGAGTTCTGGGGGAAGGCAGGAATATCTATCTGGCTGATAAATCTGTTACCAGCAGGATAGCCCTGGCTGATATGGATAATGTTCTTTTTGCAAAGGTTGGCAAAGTAATACCCGATTTCATGAACCTGTCCTGGCTGAAGGTCAGGGCTCAGATCAACTCTTTTGGTGAAAATATTACTGCTGAGTCGCTGAACCGCCCCGGTCAGAAGTTTTCAGGTTCTGTAACCGGTAATTATATTGATGGAATTTTTGAGATTGAACCTGCCAGGTATACCGGGGAGAATGCTCCTCCCTTTCCCCCGGACTTCAGGGGATCACCTGGGCTTAAGCAATACCTTGAAGCTGAATTGATGATAGAATCGGATGACCCGCTCATCATTTCCGAAGCATTCAGGATTACCGGTGGATCAAAAGATTCATGGGAAGCGGCGGTGCGGCTGAGCAGGTGGGTTGCGGAAAATATTGCCGGTGCACTGCCCGGCGGTATCTCAGCAATAAACACTCTTAAAACACAGGGGGCTGAGTGTGGCGGGCATTCGAGGTTGCTGGCTGCCTTCTGCAGGGCAGTGGGTATACCGGCAAGGCTTTCCATAGGCTGTATGTATTCAACCTATTACACAGGCAGTTTCGGTCAGCATGCATGGACTGAAGTATATATGGGTGATGCCGGCTGGATACCGGTCGATGCCACCATTTCTGAAACCAGTTATATAGATGCCGGTCATATCCGGCTTGGTGAAAGTGTGACCTTTCGTCCTGTGGAAATGGAGATCCTTGATTATAAAATAGCGGGAGGACAAACGGCCGGTATAGATTTACCTGTATCGGGGACCTTCAAAGCTTATACCGGAAGCTATACGGATATGGAGAGCTTAACCGTGTATGATTTCCGGTTTAATGAAGGGTGCCTGGCGGCAGATATACCGGGACAGTGGCTTCTGGCGCTGAATGAACCTGATGACCAGGGGAGGTGGTTCCCGAAAATCACCAGGCAGATGGCCTTTTCATTTATAAAAAACAATGCCGGCATAGTCGAAAAAATGATTCTTCACAGGTTTGCCACTATGAAAAGAGTTCCTCTCCAGGATTCGCTGCTTAAAGGGACACCGGAAGAATACCTGAAATACACAGGAAACTATTCTTTTGCACCTGCCAGACTATCACTTGATGTATTATTCCCGGGAGGTATCCTTACAACCCAGGAACCACTGGGGAGATCAAATGAGAGAATAGGCTATACAAAAAAAGGTGATGTATGGACCGATGAAACCGGCATTTACGAGATAGGTTTTACTACGGATAGTGAGAATGAAATTACAGGTATGATCCTCGCAGTAAAGACTGAATTTCTGAGAGGTGAGCCGGTAACAGAGGTCATTGAACCGGTTATAATTGATGGGGGAGTGCAGGAAGGATTGAAAAAATACGATGAAATAAAAAATTCCGGTGATAATGGTTACCTGTTTTCAGAGAATGTGCTGAACCGCCTGGGGTATCGCTTATTAAATGAAGAAAGGACAGATGATGCAATAAAAATATTCTGTAAAAATGTGCAGGAATACCCGGAATCATTCATGGCCAATGATGCCCTGGCTGAAACATACCTTAAAACCGGGCAGAACACGCTTGCCCTTCAGTATTTCCTGGAAACAGTAAAACTCAACCCGGATTATGAATATGGCAAAAAAATGATTGAAGAGTTAAAAGATAAATAATAACACCATGTATTTTCCGCGTAAACTGAAACAGGACTTCAGGATTACAGGCTTCATACCTGCCATTTCATGCCTTCTGGCAGGTGCCTTATTCTGGATATTTATCGGGAAGAAAGAGGCTTTTTTAGCAGTCTCCGTCTTTTTTATTCTGTATGCCGGATTCTCCTTCTCGATTTATATCCGGACCCGGAATCAGAGCTATCTTGCTGCCTGTCTGTGGCAGCTGCTGTTTGGAATGTATCTTCTTACCCGTTTCGGGCAACCACTGATCCCGGTGTTGGATTCAAAAGTTCCTGAATTAATCTTTGTTCTGTTCCTGGCTTCAACTGTCTGGCTGCTTTACCTTTTCTTTACAAAGAGGGCAAAATGGAAGGGGCGTGAGGTTTTTGAACTTGCCTCCATGACTATTGAGCCCGTACCGGATGGTTTTACAGATCGTCCCCGCCCTGCCGGGAAAGCTGAATATACAAGGGATGAATTAATCGGTTTTGCCGGATTCCTGCGGAAACACCTGATTGCCATGCCCTGCTTCGAAGAAAATCAGGTTGTATTTGTTCCCGTTAAGATGGGTGATGAATTCAGATACCTGTTTAACAGGGAGAAGTTCAGACGGGACAGAAGCTGGATTGCATTCGACTACCGGGGAAATGTGAGTGTTGTTATATCCAGGATAGATTACATTGATTATAAAGAAGAACTCTCGTTTGATCAGCTCTGCGAAAATCTGGGGAAATTATTCATCGGGTTTATGGGATATTACCGTAAAGGCGAGGCAGACAGGATTGTGTATAAGCTGAACGAACTTGGTCTGGGAAAAACATCATAATATCTGAAGTGCCATGGATTTTAAGGAGGCAGCAAAACTGGGCTCATGTTTATCGAAAGATTATGCCGAAGATCTTTTCAGGCTTCTTACAACCTATAAGAGCATTTCAGCTTCCGAGGCTGCCTCGCGCCTCGGCCTCCATATTAAAACAATCCAGGATTGCCTTGAGGATTTATACAGTCTTGAAATACTTGACAGGGAAGAAGTCTATGAAGGTAAGCGGCCATATTTCAGGTACCATTTAAAGGTGAAAGAGATTTCAATGATGGTTGATCTTTCTACCTTTCACCTGAAAGAGGACGCGACAGATTCAAGAGTGAAAATGAGCATCAGGGAGATGAAAAATGCAAAAGCCAGGTTCACGACCTCCAGAAGCAACGACTATATCAGCAATATAGTTATCTGGATGGGCGAGGGACGCAGCCGCACGGAACGAAAAATCAACCTCTCCATTCCGCAGGGAAAATTCCTGTTTCATCTCCCTTTCCCGACAGCAGAGCCATTAAATATCACTGAGATCATGCATAAAGCAGGACTGGATGATGCCCATATCCCGGAAATTGTTGATATTGTTGATGTATTGATTGAATTTGAAGTAATTGAAAGAATATGAGAGAGAGACATTTGCGGGATCTCACCTTAAATAGCAAAAAAACGGACAGGACCGGCCAGGAACTTAGCAGTATCAGGATTTTCACTAAATCTGTCTTAATGAATCAACAAATTTAAACTTTACAGCTAAGTCATAAAAAGTGTGAAGAAATGAGCAGCCTGATTATTTAACTTGTCATTGTCTGTTTTGGATTTTCTTTTATTCTCCTCCTGATTTATTGATAGAGAATCATAAAGTTTACGAATACTGCAAGATAGGTCATAAAAAATATGAAGAAATGAGCTGCCTGATCATTTAACTTGTCATTATCTGTTTTGGATTTTCTGTTATCCTCATCCTGATTTATTGATAGAGAATCATAAGCTTCTTTATTATCAGATACTTTTTGATCATCATCCTTGCCCGGTCTTTTTTTCAAACCAGTATATATACCATAATCTTCATCATCATGAATCTGGCAGGTACTTGCTGTAAAACCAGTGTCGTCTGCTATAGTTTCGTATCTTGCCGGTTCAGACCTTTTTGATACTGTCTGACCCTGTTTGGTTGTGGAACAACCTATCAGGATAATCGTTAAACTGAAAAACAATGAAATACGTTTCATAAAGTAAAATTTTATATAATTGTTCAGGTGCTGCCTTTAGCTTCAGATCATCTATTCCTTCAATTCTTTCTTTATTCTACGGATCCCGAGGAAAGAAAAGAATACGAAGAATAATACGATAATTCCACTGACAGTAATAATTATTATCATTTTATCCAGTAACTGCTTAAAGGATAATCCCAGTTTTAGAAAGATGTTGTATTTGGCATAGGTGAACAAACTGCCCGATACTACTAAAAGTCCATATCCCAGCAGAATGGTCTTGATCTTCAGTTTCTGAATAGGTATGGCTCCGAAATATAGCAACCCACTTATCAGGAATAATGTGTTAATGGTCACGATAATAGCAATGTCCTCAAATTCGCTTACCTCTTGTTTTTGTACAAACTGACGAACTAATGTCACTCCTATCAACGCCAGGAGTGTAATAAAATACATGAATGCAATAACCTTATAGGCTATCAGTTTATTTCTTTCATCCATATTATAATATTTTTGAATGTATTAATCTTCATCCCAGAACAAATCATTTAATGTTTTATTCAAAGCCCTGGCAATCCTGACGCAAAGACTTAATGTAGGATTATATTTTCCTTTTTCAATCAGGCCAATTGTCTGCCGCGTAGCTTTTACCAGGTCGGCCAGTTCTTGCTGAGACAGGCTTTTTTCAATCCGGGCTATTTTAAGTTTTATGTTTTCCATGGCATAAATGTAATATATATTTTTCATTTTAGCAAATATATTATGCAAAAAGACAAATATACATTACATATATGTAAATAACATCGCTGCTTTTCAGGCTGGTATTGACATCTATAGGGGAAGCCCTTATCCTATGATGTGAGGGAGGGCCAGCAGATTCTTGAAAATATGATAGAATATACTCGTATTTTCCAGACCGGAAGCAGGTTCATGCAGTCGAAAATTATTACAGGATCGCGGAGATCATTCAGTCAGGGAATATTTAAAGCCGGTTACCTCAAACGGATTTATCTCCAGAATAACCTTCCTGATTAAAGCGGATTATCAGTTTTACAGAAATGTTCAATCATTAAACATCCAATGTACGAATAAGAACATAAATATTGGATCTTGTGTATTATAGCAATCAGTATTTTATTGATAACCAGTTATAAAATATAAAGGGCATGTTTTTTGGAAAGGTTATTATTACATTCATAAACAACATAATATGGCAATTGAAACAATTGAAATGTAATTAAAAGGATCCTACAAATGAAAATATTACAAACTATTATAGTATCTGGCTCATTATTGCTTTTTTCACTGTTGATAAATTGTTGTAATGAAACGGGACCTGAACCGGGGCCAACTGCATCAGAAAAACTTCAAAAGGTTCTGGACTATAATCTTAAAGCATTCAATGGCAAAGGTGTTTCAGCTGCTATTGTTTTTCAAAACCGGGATTTGTGGTCGGGGACAAGCGGCATTTCATTCGGAACCTCGTCCATTACAAAAGCTATGATATTTAACATCGGCAGTGTTACAAAGACTTTCATAGCTGCACTATGTCTTCAGTTAGCAGATGAAGGGGTATTTTGCCTGGAAGATTCTCTCCATGACTGGCTTCCTGTTTATCCCAATATTGATTATTCAATAACAATTAAACAATTACTGAATAACACCAGTGGGATATGCAATATTTCAGATAACCCGGAATTGTGGAGTGCTGTTTTCAATGATCCTGGAAAATTGTGGACTCTTGAAGAGTTACTATCATCATTTTTAAATGAACCATATGCTGCTCCCGGGGAGGATTGGTTTTATTCAAATACGAATTATATCCTTTTAGGAGAGATTATTAAGGTTTCAACCGGATCATCAGTATCGTCCGAGCTCAGGAACCATTTTTTGGAACCACTGGGGCTTAACAACACATATTTTGCTATAGAAGAAACGCTGCCACCAGATGTTGCCCATGGATGGTTTGATCTTACAGGCAACGGTAGCTATGATGATATGTCCTTAATTTCACGAAATGGGATCTACTCTGTACTTCATACATCCGCAGCAATTTTTTCCACTGCAGAAGATCTGGCAAGATGGTCTTCTGCTTTGTTTAGCGGAAATGTGCTCAGCCAGTTATCTCTCGATATGATGCTGTACTCATACAGTACTATGCCCGGTACCACGGATGTTGAGTGCGGCATGGGAGTATTTCTGATCGGCCCGGGTAATAATACCGGTGTGAAACTGATCGGGTATACGGGAAGAACTTTTGGATACCTTACATCTATGTTTTATTTGCCGGATTACGGTATCAGTGTTGCCGTCATCATAAATGAAGATAATACTGAATGCCTGGATGGAATTACAACCGATCTTATTTTAGAAGCAATAAATGATGACTAGTCCATGCAACCCTAACCTGCATCTGCCTATCCCCGCGGAACCCTACCTTCAATATTTGTTTTGATATAATCCTCAACCTGGCAGAATTTATTCTATTTCGTTGTTGATTGCAAATTCAGCTTCAATTGAACACCTTTGGCTGATTTAAGATGATCGGTCTGTTTGAAGGTAAGTAATAAAGTCAAATTTAGTTGATAATGTTATGTTGAAGAAACGGTTTCAGGTGCTCAGCGTATCCAGATTTTGCATTACAACTCCGATAAAAGCATGTAAAGGTTATTGGTTCATCTATTTTGTTCTTAACCCTAATAAAATTAAAATTCCAATTAGAAAAATAAAAGTCGTAAAAATACTTCCTTCCGGACCAAAATCCCCACCAGTTAAAAAATCAGGTCCTTTAACTGAAAAATTCAATAAAGAAACCACTCCTTCAGTTCCACTAACATTCATTCCGAAAATATTTTCCATAGTCCAGTTCCATGAAGAATGCCAGCCACAGGCAGCCCAGATGCTATTATCTCTTAATACAAATAAGATTAGTAAAAAAGAAAATAGAAATAAATTTAGCACAGCTATTATGCTAATTCCATTGTTAAGGCCATGAAGCAGTACAAAAATGGTGGATGAAACAAGAGCCCCGATCCAGGGTTTATATCTGGCACCTAATACCTGGAATTGCCATCCCCGGGAGATTATTTCTTCATTTGCACCCTGTATAATATATGCTATCAAAAAAAGCAGGACAATTCCTGTGTTATCAGAACCATCAGAAACCATACTCTTTATGTTATTTACAGATCCAAAAATGTACATTAATCCTATAACACCTGACATCATCATGAATCCGGTTAATAAGCCCGCCAGGTATTTTTTAAATGCATTTTTGCCTACAAAACCTATTGTGTTTAATGATCTTTTTTCAAAAAATCGAATCCATAACCATATGAAAAATATAACAAAAGACACAGTAACAGTAAGCGAATAAAACTTTCTAAACACAGGCGAGATTTTCGGGTTCTGAAAGACTGTTTCAAAAAGAAATAATTCACTAAACAAGATGCCGGCGATTATTACGACTACTGCCATTGGTATAGCGATAGCCATATGTGATATCCGCTTACCTTCTTTTGCCATCGAAAAGAATGCTTTTTCAGAACTAAATAGCTCAACCAATGTTTTATAAGTTTTTTTCAGGTTCATAGTAAAAAGTGGTAACTTTTTCAAGGAATTATCCATAGTTGTATCTGTAGCAGGTTGCATTAATTTATATGGCTTGAATAAAGATAGGAAATCCTGCTATAAAATCCATTAAAATTACAGGTTGGCAAAAGGTGTTACAACCTGTCAAGACTGGTGAGAGTTTAAATCGTGTATGAACATTTCTTTTTTACAGCCGGGATATTTTGGTTCCTGGTTCCAGGTCCTCGGTTTCTGGTCCCGAAATTGACGGAATCGAAGATTCCGGTACCATTTCGAGGATCCTCGAAAATATTCATTAAATTTTCAGCTTTCTTTATAATCATTAACCCTTCCTGTCATGATTTATCATAACCATATGATACTGAAATTTTTGTATATTTCAACATGCTGAAGAAGAACATCATCAACGTATTTAAGTTCAAAAATAATCCCTGCGAGACAAAGCTATCTATTATCTTCATGATCAGAGCTTTTAATTGGATATTACTGTCAAACAAACATTCACTTATTTATGTGCTTTGTGTTATTGATCTAATGATTAGCCTACGAATTTTCTGAAGTAAATAATCGGAGGGTTTTTATAACGTTTGGTGCGAAGGACATTTAAATGAACTTTGCACTTCTATTAAGTCAGGATAGACTTCAAAAAGGGCAAGACTTCAAAATAAACTTGTATGATTTAACTCCAAATCCCGGACAGAATTGTTCATGATGCTCACAGGATAGAGCTCATGGGAGAATCCATGAGATAAACAAGAAAAAACACTTATTCTAATGCGGAAGAAAAATCAAATAAGAGTAATATTCAAAAAATAAATATATTTAAACAAATAATACTATCCTGGTAACGTTCTTTTTAGACTTAGAAGTGACTGCTCACTTTAGTCCGGACAACGGTGCTCAATTACACCGGAATTTGCAGGTTGTCTGTAAAACAATGAAATTCCACTGCAAAACACGGTGAGTATATCCTTTATCCGGACTATCATACCGTATGGCAAATGTAAAAATCTTTGTGATTGGATTTGCCGATGCAATAAAAACATTTGAAAAAATATTTAAATATGAAATATATCACAATCATTTTTACATTCCTGTTCTTTTGTTTTTCTTATGGTTACTTAAAGGGCAGCGAAAATGAAAAATCCAAATTAGAATTAACTAATCTAAAGTATCTAGGCGAGTTGGATGAAAGATACCAATCGTTTAATGTGGAGATGTGCGAAGTGGTTGGCGGTGATTTCTGGATACCCTATGATTTGCTGGATCCGGAGGAGGTCAGGTCCGTTGGTTTTTCTGCAATGAAAAGAGCGATTCCCCCCATTAACCTGTACGATAAAAAATTACGGATACTTGCTTCTGCTCTGGGACCAATGTATATCCGGGTGAGTGGAACCTGGGCCAATACCACCTATTTTCAGGATAACGATGAACCGAAATTAACCACGGCCCCCGACGGTTATGAAAATGTACTTACCCGAAAAGAGTGGAAAGGAGTCATTGATTTTTGTAAAGCTACGGATTCGAAACTGGTAACATCGTTTGCCATCAGCAACGGAATGAGGGATAAGGAAGGCAACTGGACTACTGCCCAAATAGAACCTCTGATAAATTACACCCAGTCGATAGGCGGAGTAATTGCAGCATCCGAAATGTTTAACGAACCTTCACATGCAGGTCATGGCGGAGCTCCCGCTGGTTACGATGCAGCCTGGTATGCGAGGGATTTTGCAGCCTTCAAAAGTTTTGTCGATACTGCCGTTCCTGGGATGAAAATACTGGGCCCGGGTTCAACGGGGGAAGGAGGGATAATTCCCGGAGTAACAATTTCAACAGATAGTATTTTAACATCTGTTCCCAAACCTGAATTTGAAATCTTTTCCTATCATTTTTATGGTGGCGTATCCAAAAGATGCATGGGAGGACTTACACCCGAATATGAGCTCACCGAAGAGTGGTTAAGCAAAACCGAACTTGGGTTAAAATACTATGAAGGAGCGCGGGATAAATTCCTGCCCGGCACACCCATCTGGTTAACCGAAACTGCTGAAGCAGCTTGTGGAGGTAATCCCTGGGCAGCCACTTATGTCGACTGTTTCCGGTATGTTGAACAACTTGGCAGGCTGGCCAAAAAAGGTGTCCAGGTGGTCATGCACAACACACTTTCTGCCAGTGAATATGCATTGCTGGACCAAGATACACACGAGCCAAGACCCAACTACTGGGTGGCACTTCTTTGGAACAAACTGATGGGTACAAAAGTGTACGATGCCGGAGTGCCGGAAGAGGGAATCGATGTTTTTGTGCACAACCTGAAAAATTCAACAAACGGGTATGCCGTATTAATTGTAAACCCGAAAGATGCTGAATCTTCTATCGAAATACCTGCCAATGCCGAACAATATTTGATTACAGCAGATGAACTTCTTACCAAAACTGTAAGACTGAACGGTGAAGTGCTGGAACTAAAATCGGATGAAGAATTGCCCGGGTTAAAAGGTAAGAAAATTACGGCTGGTGAGGTACAATTACCCCCGCACAGTATCATGTTTCTTTCATTTAAGGATATTTAAAGACATTAACACCAGATCTTTGGATTGAATTAAGATGTAAAACCGCCCTTCGAGGAATCACGGGTTCGCCGGCCTTGCTCTGCCGCAGCGGTTATGCGTTACGCCATCGGCAATCCTTTGGCGGCCGATGGAAGGCGAAGAAAGCGGATGAGCAATTCCCTGATTTCTAATAACTGAATTTTTGCAGTAGATCCCGGTCGAAAAAACCGTGATTTTTATTACAGAGAGGGATAGAGAAGCATTTGGTTTTTTATGGGGTTTTACCCCATGGGAAAATTGCTAATAATGATCAGCTTCAGCCGGTCTATTTTATCCATCCCTTTCAATAGTCAAATTCTTGTTAATATGTTTTTTACTAAATTGAATTATTTCCGGCGAAAGATGATCAAAACCTCTGGTTTTTACATCCGGTAGCTGGATATTTTTTGGTTAGTATCATATTATGACCTAACTTTAATTAAGGATTACGTAAAAGCAGCGGAATAAACAAATATTACGAAAAGGAATTTCGTAAATAAACAAATTGGGTGCAATAATTATTTCTACAAAAAAATGCTGCGAATTAAGTATATATTTTATTTAGTACTGATTTCATATCAATACCTTGTGTTTTCTCAAAAATATGATTCTGAAATATACGATTTCATTAATTCTATATATTCTAATCATGTTGACTCCTCATTAAATCTTTACTATTTATACCAGAAGCCAATTGATATTACTAATGAAGAAATAGGTTTAATCGATACAATAAATATATATTTTGAAAAAGAGGAATCTGAATACTTACTTGCTGAAATTTCACACTTTGATTCTATTTTTCAATGGGATAGTTTAAAACTCATAAATGCGATCGTCATTAATGAAACAAGGTTGTCATCACTTAATATAAAGCAATGCCCATTATATTATTTCTCTAAACCCATATTCTCCCTATCAAAAAACTATGCGATTTTTAAGATAAAAGTAGATATGAGGAATCAAGGATATATGGAGATATTTATATATAGAAAGCTAAATAATAAATGGCAAATTTTGTCTAAGTTAATTGGTACAGGTTGGATGCGTTTTGAATTTTAATCATGTTCACAATTAAATTACTGCACCCAACATGCCGGTACCCGCCATGTCCTCCCGCCTGCCCATCAAGGTTGCCACGTCTTTTGCAAATCAAATAATGAAGTTAATCAATGCTGCCTTCTATTGATTTTTAAAGAGAAAGTTCATAAATTTAACTACAGAAAGCAAAAGCAGCGCCAACCTGGTCCGCCAGCTGGCGGATCGGCCACGGCACATACCGGCAAACGTTACCTGTAAGCGTAAAAGAAAAATTATCATGACTAATCTACAACTTTCAATAAAGGAGATTATTTGTTCAGATTTAAGTTGCTAAACTAAATTTGTATACCCTGTGAACTCAGTATTTAATTCTTCCTATAAGAACATATTCATTTTAAGTTTAGTAGTATTCCTTGTTACATCATTTTTTAGCATAGGTTATTATCATCCGGATGAACATTTTCAAATTCTTGAGTTTTGTAATTATAAACTTGGGAATTCCCCTGCCTCTGATTTACCTTGGGAATTTCATGAAAGAATTCGACCAACTTTAATTCCTGCTTTTGGTGTTTTATTAATCAAATGCATGAATATTGTTGGAATTTATAATCCTTTTATTTATACACTTATTTTCAGAATAATTTCTTCTTTTTTATCATGGCTTGTGATAAGTAATATATGTTTACTATTTATTAGCGATTTTTCTTCAAATAATGGTAAAAAGATATTTTTATTGTTGAATTTCTTTTTATGGTTTATACCATTTATCAGCGTTCGTTTTTCTTCTGAAAATTATTCTGCAATAGCTTTTCTAAGTGCTATTTTCTTCATTATCCGATTCAATAATGATAAATTATATAACAAACCATCTCAACTTGTATTTGCAGGATTATTGTTAGGCTTTTCATTTTTCTTTCGTTTTCAAGTCGGATTTGCTATTATAGGCCTTACTTTATGGATAGTACTGATTAGTAAAATGCGGTGGAAAAATATTTTTATTTTAATGATTTCGGGGATATGTGCAATTATTTTTTGTGTTTATCTGGACTATTGGTTTTATGGAGAATTTGAATTAACCCCTGTCAATTATTTTATAGCTAATATTATTGAAAATAAAGCTGCAAATTGGGGGACATCCCCATGGTGGTATTATTTCTGGTTAATTACTCTACACGCTATTCCTCCTATTAGTATTTTTCTATTAATATTTTTCACTCTTGGCATATATAAAAAGCCAACAAATATATTCACATGGTGTATTATCCCATTTTTAATAGGTCATTTTATTGTAGGCCACAAAGAAATAAGATTTTTATTTCCGATGGTATTTTGTTTTATATACTTGACTGCTATTGGTATTAATTATTTTATTAATAGTCTAAAATTTATGAAATTGGGACGGTTAATTTTTATGCTTTTGGCAGTTATAAATTTATCGCTGTTATCTTTTATGATGTTCATTCCAGCCCAGGAAGCTATTAAATGTTATAAGTTCTTATATGATTATTCGTCTGAAAAGGAAATAGTTTTATTATGTAAAGAATATAGTATTTATGAACTAGTAGGTCTCAAAGTAAATTTTTATAAATCTGAAAATATTAAATGCATTGTTTTAAATAATGATATGGAAGTATCAAATTATTTGAAAGAAAATAATTCAGAATCAGTACTCATATTAGAAAGAAAGTTTTCATCTGGTGTGGAAATTATTGGATATAACATTGAAACAATTTATTGTCCATATCCTCAATGGATTATTCATCTGAATTTTAATAATTGGATAAGTAGGGCAAGAATATGGAAAATTCAAGAACTTAGGAAAATTAAATATTAAATGAAATTAATATAACGCGTTGTGCTATTAAAACTTGTTGATAACTATAACAAAAAAAGATTGTGCAAATTACTGAATATCAGTAAATTAAAGGTAGTAATTCACCACAAATACAC
>LJUQ01000293.1 GCA_001304505.1 Bacteroides sp. SM23_62_1 | reverse complement strand
AAAAATTATTCCCTCTTTATGAATTAACCGATACAATCAGGGCAATTGATAAAGAGGGAATAATTTTTATTGAGGGTGATGACTGGGCGCAGAATTTTGAAATGCTGGAACCATTGGACTGGGATCCGCATCTGGTTATTGCCTTTCATTCTTACCCGCCTACTGCTAATGCAAGAGGACTAGAACGCTGGGATGTTTTACGGCAAAAATATAACATTCCGTTATGGCACGGGGAAACCGGTGAGCAGGGTCCTCCTTATCATTATGTAACACGTTCAAGTACATTTTTAGAAGAACAGAATGTTGGCTGGAGCTGGTGGACACATAAGAAGTTTGAAAGGTACACACAACCATGGAACTGCCCGAGAACTTCCGGCTTCAATAAAATACTCGAATACTGGAAAGGAACAGGTGAAAAGCCATCAAGACAACAGGCAAAAGAATGGCTATTGGACCAGGCACGAAAAACACACTCGGATAATTGTGAATTTCTGCCTGATATGGTTCGTTCATTAATATCATTGGATCCTGATGGTTACCTGGCAGCAAAAGATACTACTCCTCCGGAGATCATCCGACAACCGGAAGATATAAATATAGAATCGGGTGATCCTGCATTTTTCTTTATCCGTGCCAGGGGTTATCCTTTAAATTATCAGTGGTATAAAAATGGGAAACCGCTAAAGGATGCAAATGAATACATGTTAAGAATTGAGAATCCTGATTCCAGTGAGAATAATTCAATTTATGCTGTGCATGTTTTCAACAAAAAGGGAACTGTTAAAAGCCGGGATTCAAAACTAAAAATTAATCCGTATTCAGGTCCGATAATTCAGCAAACATCTGTGGTTCCTGAAATTGATGGTAAGACCGACAAAATCTGGGAATTGGTTCCGGCAATAGAGTTGAATAATATATTATTGGGAGAGCGGAATTCAACAGATGATATTTCTGCATCGTTCAAAGTAATCCGGAATGATAAGAATCTTTACCTCTTTATACAGGTAAAGGATGATTATAAAACTGATAAAGGGGAAACTGATTATAATAGAGATGGTATTGAAATTTATATAGATTCGGATAACAGCAAATCTCAATATTATGAAAATGACGAATTCATGTTTCGTTATAACTGGAATAAAGAGGATATACGGATTGCAAGAAATGAAGTTAAAGCGGATATTATATGTGCCCAGGTAAATACTGAAGAAGGCTACAATGCTGAAATAACTTTCCCGTGGGAGGCAATTTCATGTATCCCGCAAGCCGGTCAGTATATAGGATTTGATTTACATATCAATGATAATGATGGAGCTGGAAGAGAATGCAAAATAGCATGGAAAGCAGAACGAGATAATGCTTATCGTTCACCTTCTGTGTTTGGAACCCTGAAACTTGGAAACTGAATTAATCAGAAACTTCATATTTTCTTTTAACAAGCAATATCAATTTAATAACTTAATTATTACAGGAGGACTAAAATGAAATCAATACAAAAATACTATTCGATTAGTACTATTATGTTTTTTTTAATTGGATTATGTTTATGTACTATTAATTATAAAGGTACATGTCAGCCCAGAGACTACAAAGAAGCATCAGTTTATATGACTGCCAGAACCATCGGTCATCTGCTGGCTGATCGGGGACGCCGTGCTTTTGAGCCACTAAATCAGCCTGATGAAAATTATCCGACCATTATGATTGATGTTGACAAAACCTTCCAGACTATTGAAGGATTCGGTGGAGCATTTACAGATGCAAGCGCGATTAACTTTGCAAAATTATCAGAAGAAAAACAGGAAGAATTTTTAAAGGCATGTTTTGATCCTGATGAGGGGAATGCATACACTTTGTGCAGAACAACTATCCATAGTTGTGATTATTCTTCGGAAATGTACACCTATGCAGAAAAGAAAGGCGACAAAGAACTGAAACATTTTTCAATAGAACACGATATGAAATACCGTATACCATTTATTAAAAGGGCGCTAGAAACCGCCAACGGGAATATCAAAATTTATGCTTCACCATGGAGTCCGCCTGCCTGGATGAAAACGAATAATGACATGCTTCATGGAGGCAAACTTAAACCTAAATATTTTCAAACCTGGGCTGATTATTTTGTCAAGTATGTAAAGGCCTATGAGAAGGAGGGAATCCCCATATGGGGCTTAACGGTACAAAACGAGCCAATGGCCGTACAGGTCTGGGAATCGTGTATTTTTACTGCAGAAGAAGAAAGGGATTTTGTACGGGATTACCTGGGCCCCACTCTGGAAAAAAATGGTTTATCAGATTTGAAACTGATGATCTGGGACCACAACCGGGGCATAATGTATCAACGAGCTGAAGTAGTGTATGATGATTCTAAAGCATCCAGATATGTTTATGGAATGGCTTTTCACTATTATGTAGGAGACCATTTTGATAACGTACGGATGGTCCATGAGGCATTTCCTGATAAAAAGTTAATCTATAGCGAGGCTGGTATGAGAGGGGATTGGGAAACCGGGGTACATGTTGCTAAAAATATGATTATGGATTTGAACAACTGGACAAACGGGTGGACATACTGGAACTTTCTTCTGGATGAAAATCGCGGTCCGAGACACGCGGGAGGTCTTGGTGGAACAAGTATTGTTACAGTAGATACTAAGACAGATGAACTCATTTTTCATCCTCCTTTTTACTACTTCGGGCACTTTTCCCGGTTCATCAAACCTGGTGCTAAACGGATTGCCTGTACTTCCAACAGTGATGATTTTCTGGCAACAGCTTTTATCAATCCCAATGATGAAGTGGCTGTCGTAATTCTAAATCTAAGTGATGCTGACCGTATCTTTCAGCTATGGGTGGAAGGGAAAGCGTTGAAATCCTCCGCTCCGCCGCAATCCATAATTACGATGATATTATAGCTAATACCATTTATCCATAAATCCGCGTTTTTGTTTTACAGCTTTGGCTGCTGGCACCGCTGCTTCAGCTTCCTGCGGATTTCCTGCCATCTGCATAATTCCTGTAGAATTAGCATATATGAAAAATCCGTTTAATACTCCAATAAGAAAATCTATTGCCCTGTATTCCGGTGTCAGAATAACACCAACTATGGCTATAATCATTGCTATTACCAGTCCGAACCATTTTGGGTTCCATGAAAAAGCATATTGAAGGGCATTGGTGACAACGGTTGTAATCAGAGTAGCACCTGCCAGAGTAAGCAGACTTTCTACTGTGAAAAATTCATTCGGTATTTCCATTATGTCAGAATTAAAAGATTAAATGATTCACTAATATGTTAATTTATTTTTCAATAGTCTTTACCAGCCTTCGGGTTCCTGATAAGGTAGCTTTATCAAATATCTTATCTTCATTTGCTTTTAGACGGCCGAATAATTCAACCGCTTTTACTGCTTTAGCCTTTCTTATATGAAATCTTCCTTCTTTATAGGATATAAAATCACGCGCGAGGTTTATAGCAATACAGCGGGTAATATAGGCTACCAGTGGATCAGTTATAATCTTTGCAATTCCCTGCCTTCGAACTCTCACTTCTTCAAGTTTTGATTCTGCATCTGTTAAATAATCGGAACCACCAAGAGCTAAATAATATCCGACATCTTTATTGAAAATTTTCAAGGCATCAAGTTCCTCTTCCCTGGTTTTAGGATATTCAATCCTTATAAATAACGGCTCTGATTTTACTACATAATTATAGTTTCCGCTATATATTGATAATACAGCTGTAATTTCATAGTTTCCCGGTTCAGCAAAGGTGAAACCTGAAGAACCAAATGTTAGATTTACATTGTTTGACATGGATTGACCAGGAGCCAGGATATCTTTGACATAGTTACCGATATCATAGCACCTTGATATAACAGGTTTAAACTTAACGAACCGGCTATCCCCTGTTATTACCTGTCTTCTGATCAGGATTTCCAGAAATCCGGTTTTTGGATCAAGGTAAAACCCCGGAATATTAATCGACTCGGAACCTTTGTTAATAAGATTAACGGACAGAAACACAGGAATCCCGAATCCGAACAGGTGACCTGTAGGAGGCGGACTTAATTGTAGTTCAAGATCTTTTAAAGGTATCTCTGGAGCGTATGGTGAATATCCACCGGTACCTTCATACCAGTATCTAATGGTATGAAATTCCGCTCCGCCCGGTATAATTTTTGACCATGGCGCATGACGTATAAACTTAATTTCATCCTCATCAAAAGTGAAGCGAAAGTCTTTCCAGTATCTGTTAATATTATTCCCGCCCAGGTACCGCCAGTCATAGTTCATAAAGGAAACGGAGTCTGCTCTGCCTACCTCACGTTCAAAACGATGTACAAGATTTAATGCGTGTCCCAGCTCATGGACAATAGTCTGTATGCTTTTTCTTTTAATCCCTGCACTATGTCCTTTTATTTCGTCCAGAAATATGGCAACACCCTGTCTTGGCAAGTTATTTAAATCTAATTTGCCTGTATCAAACATTATCCCCAGTAATCCGGTTAATTTTGATTTTGAAAGTAAAAGCATATGTAAGAGCCAGTCTTTTCTGTCCAATGATTCATCTGCAAACTGGCTCATCAGTGCATGTAGCTGAGCATCATCCCATCCCGATATTGTGGCCGGAATATTATCCAGTTCACCTGCCCTGATTAATTTTATACCGGCACTTTCAAAGCAGGATTCTACAGTGACTGTTTTTCCTTCAAATTCATATGAAGGAATATCCATTACATTTTCTTCCTGTTCAGTTTCCAAACCTATTCTTCTGAAATAGCTGTGTTGCCATTGCGCAGTTAATAAAACAGGGTAATTTGAAGGAAGTCCGTAAAGATGATCCTCAAGCTTCAATTCAACTGAAGCTTTTATATCGGAGACAGGTGAAAGAATAAGTTTACCCCTTGTTGTTTTATCATCTTTATCCTCACAGATTACTTCAAAGGCTTTTTGAGATTCTGACAGGATAGCACCGGGATTCGTTCTGAGTGACGCCATATATGCCATATTATCACCGGATATCCCGAATATATCCATACTGATTATACTGGTTCCTTTAATATCTATTCTTAAATCTGATTTAAGCTGATCATTTGATGCAATATACAAACCGTCTTTAAGGTTAGGTGTTTGATTTTTACTGACCATAATAAAGAGTTTAAAATATAACTATTAGCAAAATTAAATTATTGTGGT
>LJUQ01000292.1 GCA_001304505.1 Bacteroides sp. SM23_62_1 | reverse complement strand
TTGACAAAGCGAATGTTTTCGGTCGTCAATGGAAAGGCTTTCCCGTCAATCCCCTGGGATATATTATAATAATAACCTAATCCATCCCTTAGCCTGTTATCCGCCTTGGTGAGGCTCTCTCGCAACACCCTGTCGAGAATAGTTTCACAAATATTGTTATCAAACCTCTCATCAATTTCAGGAGTTAATCTTGACCGATAGTTTAATAACTTTTCTTGTGCCTCCAGAGATTTTCTTTTATATATGATAAAATTATCAGCTATATTTTTCGCGTAATATCCTGATATCTTTTCCTTTTTTCGAGATACCATGTGCTCCCTGGCCTTTGCAAGGGCCTTGTCCGCCTCTTTGAATAACCTTATAGAATCCTTGTAATCCTCGTCAATAAACGCCTTAATACCTAATTCATTCGCTATCTCAGGTTTTATCCTAAGGATCCCTTCCTCGCCCCTGTAAGAATCATCCTTAAGGCTTTTCCCGAGGGCCTCAAGGTTATATTCGATGATGTACTCTTTAAGTATAGGATGGGCTACTACCGCGGATGCTGATAAGTAAAGGCTGCAAAAAAATGCCAGACCCAAGAGAGCGTAACAATAATATCTCCGCATGTCAGAACTTGGTCTCCGGCATAGGTTACTGTGCGGCATCAAATAATTGTATGATCTTATCAGTTATATCAATTGCGTCGTCAAAGGTTATAACTGCGGTCCTTTCCAGGATAAGTGTAAATTTCTCTTTTTTTGAATATTCGGTAACGACCACTCCTATCTCAGTTAAAAGCTCACGAGCTAATTCATTATCTCTGCTCTGAAGGTCCTCTTCCATATCGTTCTTCATTCGATTATATTCCTTGACCACTCTTGACAATTTTTGCTGCTTCTCGCTTAAAACAGCAGGGGTCATATCCAGTCTCTTTGTATTCAGTTCTTCCTGCAATTCCTCAAGTTCCTTTTGTTTCCCAATTAGGAGGTTTCTATTTTCTTCAACCTCCTTTGCAAACAATGCTTGTGTCTCTTGGGCCACCCTGGATTCCCTCATGATCCTCTGTGTGTCGATCACACCAATCTTAATGTCCGCAGCGTAAGCTGAAGTTATACAAATAAGACCCATCAAAGAGATACAGTAAGCTGCCGGTAATATCTTTTTCATAATTATATTCCTTTCAGACTTTTTAATAAACTGCTCATGCGGCCCTGGGCATATCGGGATTTTCCCTATGCTTTAAGAAGATCCTGAGACTGGTACCTGCGTTTCCTTAGATTAAACATTATAAAAGACTAAATTACCAATGTTTCTTTGTCAATATATTTAAAGATTCTTTTAAGACAAAGCGAAAGGAACTTTTGAGAATCCTGGTGAAGCGTAGGAAAAGGATCTTGGAATAAATGCAAAAAACAAACGTATAGATAGCCTGTCACACACGCGCTTATAAAAAAAAGCACAGGACGGATAAGATAATCCGCCCTGTGCTTTTAGATTATTCGATAAGCATTATTTATTTAACGACGCCAGCAGCTGTACCTGTGAATGTGCCATCTCCTGGATGAGTTCCTGCCGCATCACCCTCGAATGTGACAGAATGGCCACTTTCTAATGTACCAGAGCCATTGTTCACCTCCGCCCTCCATGATCCAGAGGACCAATTTTGCATCGCAAACTCAGCACTCAGATACATGCCATTTAAAGTTACGCTTGAGCCTATTTCACTGGTCCCCGTACTGCCACTCCCGGTTACACTGCCGCTGGCCCATATACTAGGAGGCTCACCGGTAGAATAGGCAAAGAAAATCGTATCAGCCATCTCAACTGTCATAGTTCCAGAATATCCACCTGTTCCGGATAAAGTATCTCTTCCGATCTCGACATACGGAATATTGAGCTGTTCAAGTTTGGCCCTTCCATCCTCAGTAGCTGCCATCGCCAGAAAAGTCCCCGTCTCTATCCACGCGCCAGCGGCAACGCTCTCCCAGGTATATTGATTGGGATCAAATGTTCCCATAAGCTCCCCGCCTAGCACACCTGTCTGAGCGGTATAGATATCGACCCAGGAACCGGCAGCGTCACCCTCGATCTCGTTTCCGGACCATTGTGTTCCATCTATACCGATCAATGGAGAATATGAATTGTATGTACCTGGATCGTTTAAGGACATGGACCAGGTGTCGGAAGTAGTGCCGTCATACTCCCCATACGAGTAGTATCTCCATATTCCCCAAGGATTATCCACGATGCATGTAGATTCCCAACCGGAATCGTCTAAAGAAATGGTCCCTCCGCCGCTGAAGGTTCCTGATCCGTCAAGTCCGATATAATAACCCCAATAAATATTGCTCCATATATCTGGAGTGAGTGTTCCTGTTGTCACCATCTCAACACGGTTAATAGTGCCGTCCATCTCGAACATTTCGATATCAGGATAAGTCGATCCTGTTATTGATGAGCCGATAAGATAACCGGCATTTCCGTTCGGATCTATGTACCAGGCTATCAGGCCGCCTTCCAGACTGGCTGTTGATCCGTTTTCCAGCGCGATCCCTCCCAGGTATCCGTAATAGACGCCCCCGTCATATGTCGTCTCGGTACCGTCTATATAATTGTAAGAAAATAATTCACCAATGTACCAGATGCTGGAGCCCATCCCGTAATCCCAATAGTCGCCCATTATGGTAACGGGTATATCGCTCCCAGCCCACAGGGAGGTCGTCCCTCCCATAAGGCCGGAAAACTCCCCTGAATCAGCTGTCGTAAGATAACTGCTTGACTCTTCAATCCAGTCATAACCTTCCGGCGCGGTACTGAGGATGCTCTCAAGACTATCCACACCGGGATTCCATTCCCCGTATGTAAATTGTCCTGTTGATGAATCGTATGTGCTCGTAGTCCCATCCCTGTCATAGTAGGTATTAGTAGAATATCCGGTGGCATCATAAAAAGAGACATAACCTTCACTGTTATCTCCATAGTACCAATAGTAATACCAATCACCATTCGTAGTATAATAGTCTCCATTATACTCCCAAACTGCATAGGAAATAGAAGACCAACCAAGATCGCTTACAAAGGCAAGATCAGTCCCGCTCCAGGTGCCGAGGCTTACGGCCTCCCACAGCCCGTCTGTGGTCCCGGTATAGGTGCCGAGCAAGTCTCCCGAAATGGTTCCCATCTGGAATTGGGTGAGGAACCTACCGTTCAGGGACGCACCGAGAACCCCGTCTTCCCATGTGCTGGCCGTCTCCGCGAGTATATATCCGGGATTATAATTATAATTGGGATAACTGTTCTCATAATCATTATACCAGCTTGTCCCCCACTCCGTGGGAACCTCGGTCACAATATCGCCTATATTCTCCGTCTCGGGATCCCAGATGCCGTAGGTATATTCGCCTGTGCTGTAATCATATTTTGAATAAGTCCCATCGGAGTCATAGGTTATGTAGTAATAAGCGTAAGGCAAGTCTCCCGTTCCGTCACTATAGTAACGGAGATATCCGTAAGAGTTATCATCATAATAGGAATAAGAGATATAGGTATCACCTGTGCCGGAATAGACGTTTTCCCCGTACACAGAATTATATATGAGAAGTTCCGGGAAATCAGCTTCTCCTCCTATATGGGAATTCCAGGTAGATTCCGCATTGGGATTTTCAAATTCCCCATATAATTCGCCGCCGTATATACCCCACGGCTCGCCTGCTATGCTGTATATATTAAAGTATGGCTCAGAGGATATGCTTCCTGCACCGTTAAAGTTACCCGATAATCGCGGATAAGAATAACCGCTATAACCAATGTTATTATAGAGCTCTGCAGCGGCAATCCCTATGTTAGATACTATCTCTGTGCGGTTAATTGTCCCGTCCATCTCGAACATCCCTATTCCCTGGTACACCTCTCCGGCATAGTAGTCACCTTCTCTTAAATAACCCGCACTGCCATTAGGCGCTATATAGATGGCGGTAAATAGCCCTTCCAGAGTATTGCCGTTTTTGATACCACCTATTAATCCATAATATGCACCTCCATCATAGGTGGTGTATGTATTCTTTTTATAGTCATAGCTGGAGATGGGACTATAAGACAGCCAGATGCTGCCCATACCGTAATCATCATATGATCCCATCAGGGTAAAAGGTATATTACTTCCGGTCCACAGGGAAACGGTCCCGCCCAAAAGCACGTTCGACCAACCGGAATAGGAACTATCGATCCATTCATCTTCATAATCTAATATTGCATCCTGCCCAGTAGGTGGCGTCGGGATCGGTACGACATCCGCCAGATTGCCCGTCCACGTGCCTTCGGTGGAGCCCAGAAAGTTACCGTCTGCGTCATAACCACCTGTCGAAGTCGTGCCGTCGCTGTAATAATAGGTCCATGTGTAAGAACTATAAAAATTATCAGGATTCAGATGTTCCTCTCTGTAACCCCAGCTGTTATCTCCTGTATAGTTGTAATAGAAATACCCGCCACCTGAATAGTCATATCTGCCGTTATATTGTCTGACTGCGTGGGTAAAACTGAAATTCAAATAGTCATAATCAGAATCAACTCTTCTACTGGAAAAGAGGAGGTCAATCCCGCTCCAGGTGCCCAGGTTCACGGCCTGATATGTGCCGGTAGCCGTGTTATAGTTTCCTGAAACATCTCCGGCAATCCCCGTATCCGGGTCAATGGCCGGATCCCCCATCCTCGTATGGCCGAGGAATCGGCCTGTCAGGCTGGCGCTCAGTATCCCGTCAGCCCAGGTGCTGGCCGTGTCGGCGATATAGTAGCTCCAGTCATTGCTCCACCAGGTTCCGGTTTCGTCAAAATAGGCTCCAAAGTCCGCCTCCCCGCCTATCCGGGAGGTCCAGGTTGTAGCGTTTTCCGGATTATCAAAAGGGCCTTTAAGAACGCCCGAATAGATACCCCATGGCAGGGCGGTAGAAGTGGACCAGTCTATTATGGAAGCGGTCTTCAGATAGCTGTGACTGTAATAATCTCCCCCACCGTTATTTTCTATGGTTCCTGTGCTGCCCAGCTGGCCGGAAAGTGTACTCCAGCCGCCACCGTACGCGATATCGGAGCTATTATAGTCAATGCCGGTAGCCAAGGGGGCCTCCGGATAGACCGTGCCTACGGCCTCCCACATCTGGGCGTTAAGGGAGGCATCACCGGCAAAACTTCCCCTGAGGTAGCCGGCGTTCCCTGAATTATCCACGTATAGTGCCAGT
>LJUQ01000070.1 GCA_001304505.1 Bacteroides sp. SM23_62_1 | reverse complement strand
AAACCAATCCTGAACCAGATAACTTCCAGGCACCTGTCCTACATACTTGTTATTGTGATAAGATATTTCGGAGGGATATTGCTGGGTAAAGGAGGCCTGATACGGGCATATACAAATGCGGCTGCAGATGGGCTGGACAATGCAACCGTTATCAAAATGGCGTACAAAGAAGTTTACAGGATCCGTTTTGGCTATAACGACATGAACAGCGTAATGAAGATCATCGGGACACATAAGCTGGAGGTGATCAGTCAAAAATATGAACAACTTGCACAAATTGAATTCAGTATTGTAAGAAACATGGCCTCCAGTGTTCTTAATCAATTCAAAATGATTGGTAATCTTAAAGTTGAATATCTCGGTACAAAGCAGGATGGTTAACTGCTATTATTTATTAATTGTTATTAACAACCAATAAGTATATCATGGAAGCTGATTAATTTTATAACCATGCAATAAATTACCTTTTTAAACTTCAACTAATTAACAAACAATAAAATGGTCGGAAAAAGCCTTATCTCAATCAACGATTATTCGAAGGAAGAATATCTTCGTATCCTTGACCTGACGGCGGAATTTGAAAAAAAACCAAGTCAAAATCTGCTTCATGGATATGTCGTTGCCACCCTGTTTTTTGAGCCGTCTACCCGAACGAGGTTAAGCTTTGAAAGTGCTGTCAACCGCCTTGGTGGCAAAATTTTAGGTTTTGCTGATGCAAATGTAACGAGTGTTACCAAAGGAGAGACCCTTCATGATACCATTAAAATGGTGCAGAATTACTGCGATCTGATCGTCATAAGACACCCGCTCGAAGGCAGTGCAAGATATGCCAGTGAAGTTGCCAGTGTCCCGGTGATCAATGCCGGAGATGGTGCAAATCAACATCCGACACAAACACTCCTTGATATGTATTCCATTAAAAAAACCCAGAATACACTTGACGATCTGAATATTTTTTTCGTTGGCGATTTAAAATACGGAAGGACAGTTCATTCGCTCCTTATGGCCATGTCAAAATTCAGAACTACCTTCAACTTTATTTCGCCCGATGAATTGAAAATGCCCAATGAATATAAGCTTTATCTCGATAGCCTTGGATTGAAATATTATGAACATAAAGATTTTACCGATATCATCTCACATGCGGATATCATTTACATGACAAGGGTTCAGAAAGAACGTTTTTCAGATCCTATTGAATATGAAAAAGTAAAAAATGCATATATATTACGAAACAACATGCTTGAAAATACCAAGGATACTGTTAAAATCTTACACCCATTACCAAGAGTCAACGAAATTAATGAAGATGTTGATGAAAACAAGAAAGCCTATTATTTTATCCAGGCCCTTAATGGAGTCTATACGAGAATGGCTATTATTACCTCCATACTCGGACTGAAATAACAATATATGTCATCCATGCTCACAAATTATCAGATATGAAAGAAAAAAAACAACTGGTCGTAAGTGCCATCAAAGATGGGACAGTAATAGATCATATTCCTGCAAGACTATTATTTAATGTGATCAATATTCTTGGACTGGCAAAAATTGATAACCAGATCACCTTTGGTACCAATCTTGAAAGCAAAAAACTTGGCAAAAAAGCAATCATTAAATTAAGTGAAGTCTTTTTCAGAAAGGATGATCTTGACCGGATTGCACTGGTAGCCCCCCAGGCCAAAATAAATGTTATCCGCGACTATGAAGTAGTAGAAAAGAAAGTCGTTGAAGTACCGGATCATATTGAAGGTATAGCCAAATGCGTTAATCCAGCCTGTATCACCAATAATGAATCGGTGAGAACAAAATTTGAAGTGGTATCAAAGCAGCCTGTCTCCTTAAAATGTCATTATTGTGAAAAGATCACCGATATCGATAACCTGGTTATGATTTCTCATAAATAGGATCCACTCCGTTTTCACCTGATCGTATCTGCAGATCTGACCAACTTTTCATCCCTGTGAATTGACCTGTATGCCATGTAAGTAAGGATCATGGATATGACCGGGAATAATACTGCCAGCTGAATGCCGGATCCCGACATTTCAACTTTCCTGTAAATAAAAGTAAGGTAGTAGATTAATAATCCGGTCAATCCGGCATGGAGCAGAATATTCAACATACAAACCCTTGCCTGTACTACCCGTCTCTTAAATAAAAAAATTGCAATGAAATAAAGAAATGTAATAACTGCAATCAGAATTATTAAAGGTGCTGTTCTGATAATAATCTCTCCGGCTTCAGTATCATATAATCCGGAACTTTTAAATAATAATAGCTGATTATTGACTGTAATTATTTCTGCCAATGGTAAAAAAAATAACAGGATTGTTAAAACGAGGGCTGAGAACAAATATAATGTCTGGATTCGCTGGATCATATTAAACAACTTTTGTTCACTGACCTCCCAGAATTAATGGCAATCCCTGTTCCCCACTTCCGACAATAACAATTTTTGTGTTGGAAGATTCAGCAATCTTAAGTGTTGCTTCTATTCCACGCAGGGTTAATATCCTGTCAGTAAGACTGGCACTGATAGTCCTGTTGTAATTGGCGATTCCCTCTGCTTCAATGAGTTTTCGCTCAGCCTCCAGTCTTTCCCTCTCATTAATAAAAGTCATGGCAAGTGCCTCCTGCTCTCTTGTAAGCTTATTTTCTATTGCCGATTTGATATCCGGTGGCAAATTAATAGACCGGATCAATAATGCACGCATATCAATATAATTTTCCTTTAAAATATTCTTTGTTTCATCAATAATGGTGGATTCGACCTCATTTCGCTTTGTTGAATAGATCTCTTCCGCAGTGTACCGTCCCGTCACCTTCCTTACAGATGACCGGACTTCCGGGATAATGAGTGTATTGACATAATTCACCCCGAATATTTCATGAAGATCTCCAATTTTAAGGTATAAAGGATTAAAACGGATAGTTACATCTACATTAATGGACATTCCATTTTTGTCAAGGACATCCATGGTCTCTTCCCTTTGCTGTTCCTTTACATCATATACGAATAGTCTATTCCACGGTGCAATAACGACGAGACCGGTCTGCTTAATATTTTCCTTATCCAGCTCTCCACTGATTGAATGAAAAACAACTCCCCGTTCACCGGGTTTTATAATACTGAACATACGATTACCGAAAATGAGGAGAAAAATGAAAATTGCTATTGCTGTAATAATAACTGTGACTCTTTGTTTTTTCATTGTAGTATGATTTATTAATTTTTCTGATGATAGGATAAAAATACATCATTTTTAGATGGGACAGGTTTTACTTCCTGAAATTTTATGGTTAATAAATCCTTAACAGTTGATAGACATTTAATTACTATATTTACAGCATATTAAAGATTTAGTCCAGATCCGTTTATGAATCAATAAAAATGGGGCAAAACACAAGAGAAATACAGGCTTTGATCACACTCCTCGAGGATCCGGACATGGAGATCTACAGGACAGCCTCGTCCAGCCTTTTGAGACAGGGCCGTTCCATTATCCCCCAGCTGGAGAGAGCATGGGAAAACTCGTTAGATCAGATCTTCCAGGGAAGACTGGAAAGTTTGATACACCAGATACAGCATGAAGATACAACAAAAGAGTTGAAAGCATGGTTAAAGGGGGGGTACGAAGATCTTCTTGAAGGAGCCTGGCTCATTGCCAGGTTTCAGTTTCCAGATCTGAATTATCAGGAAGTAAATGATCCACTTGAGGGTATCAAAAAAGATGTATGGCTTGAATTAAATGAGAATCTCACAGCTCTTGAAAAGGTAAAGGTACTTAACCATATTTTCTTCGATATTCATGGTTTTTCAAAGAATATAAAAAATTTCTATAATCCACAGAATTCATATATAAACCAGGTAATTGAAAAAAGAAGAGGTAATCCGGTATCCATAGCAATCCTTTACATGGTTATTGCACAGAAGATCGGGCTGCCTGTCTATGGGATCAACCTGCCAAAAAATTTCATATTAGCCTATATGGATTATCCAGCTATATCAGACTATCAGGACAGACAAATTGACAATATTTTATTCTATATCAATCCTTATAACAGAGGAACTGTATTAGGCAGAAAAGAAATTGAATATTTTTTAAAGCAACAGCAGATGGAATTTCATCAATCATATTTTCTTCCCTGTTCTAACCTGGAAATAATCAAACGTGTTGTAACTAACCTGATTAATTCATACGAGCGTTTAGGATTTCAGGAAAAGGTTATTCAGTACAGAAAAGTATTACAGTTTTTTCCTGAAGATTGATGGACTAAACTCCATAATAAGATCTATACCAGTTTACAAAATGTTCAACACCCTCCTGCACAGGAGTTGAGGGACAGTAATTAAATTCTTCAAGAAGATCTCTGGTATCCGCCCATGTTCTGGTCACATCACCAGGCTGCATGGGCTTAAAGGTCATTTTTGCTTTCCTGCCCAATGCTTTTTCAATTGCCTCAATGAATTCCATCAGGTTCACAGGTTTACTATTCCCAATATTATACAACCTGTATGGTGCACTGGAGGAAGAGGGATCAGGATGTATTCCGTTCCAGTGTGGAAGCCCTGCTGGCGGTTTATCGATCATCCTGCCGACACCCTCTACAATATCGTCAACATATGTAAAGTCACGCTCCATTTTCCCATGATTAAAAACTTCTATCGGTTCACCTGCCAGAATAGATTTTGTAAAAATAAACAGGGCCATGTCCGGTCTTCCCCATGGCCCATAAACGGTAAAGAAACGTAAACCTGTGACGGGTATACCGAAGAGGTGGCTATAGACGTGAGCCATTAGCTCATTTGATTTTTTACTGGCAGCATAAAGACTGATAGGGTGATCAACATTTTGTTTTACTGAAAAGGGAAATTGTTCATTCATACCATATACACTGGATGAGCTTGCAAAAATCAGATGCGTGACTGGATTATGACGGCAGGCTTCAAGAATATTCATAAACCCTGAAATATTACTCTGGATATAGGTATGCGGGTGTATCAGGCTGTATCGTACACCTGCCTGAGCTGCCAGATGAATAACATAATCGAACTTCTGCTTTTCGAATAACTTATAAATATTTTCCTGATCCTCAAGCCCAACCTTCATGAATCTGTAGAGAGGATATCTCTGGCTGATAACTTCTTTACCATATTCAATCAACTCCTTTTTGATACCCGACTCTTCCAGCCTGGAATATTTCAGGCTGATATCATAATATTCATTGATATTATCTATGCCATATACATCATATCCGTTTTCAAGTAAAAATCTTGCAAGATGAAAGCCGATAAATCCGGCTGTACCTGTAACCAATACTTTCATTTTAAACCAGACCTGTTAATGGATATTAGTGTGATGGATAATAAGTTCCATTTTATTTTGCAAAGCTTACCGCTCTTGTTTCCCTGATCACTGTAATTTTAACCTGGCCCGGGTAGGTCATTTCATCCTGAATCTTTTTAGCAATATCATTTGAAAGATCTTCAGCTTCTTTATCCGTAACTTTTTCACTGCCAACTATTACTCTTAGTTCACGTCCTGCCTGGATAGCATAAGTCTTATTAACACCCGGGTAGGAAAGGGCCAGCGCTTCCAGGTCCTTGAGTCTTTTGATGTAGGATTCAACAATTTCCCTCCTGGCTCCCGGGCGTGCCCCGGAGATCGCATCACAAGCCTGGATAATTGGTGCAATCAGTGTGGTCATCTCCATTTCATCATGATGTGAACCAATCGCATTACAAACTTCAGCTCTTTCCTTATATTTTTCAGCCAGTTTCATCCCAAGGATTGCATGTGGTAGTTCAGGCTCATCATCCGGTACTTTCCCAATATCGTGCAGGAGTCCTGCCCGCTTTGCAAGCTTTGCATTCAAACTTAGTTCGGCCGCCATGATGGCACAAAGATTTGCTACTTCCCGTGAATGTTGTAAAAGATTCTGACCATAGGAAGACCGGTACTTCATTTTTCCGACAAGCCTGATCAGTTCGGGATGCAGGCCATGAATCCCCAAGTCAATCGCAGTACGTTTTCCTACTTCAATAATTTCTTCTTCGATTTGTTTTTCTGTTTTTTGCACTATCTCTTCAATCCGTGCCGGATGAATCCGGCCATCCGTAACCAGTTGATGAAGAGCCAGTCGTGCAATTTCCCTTCTCACGGGATCAAACCCGGAAAGTATGATAGCTTCAGGTGTATCATCCACAATGATTTCCACACCTGTAGCAGCTTCTAATGCGCGGATATTTCTCCCTTCCCGTCCGATTATACGACCCTTTATCTCATCATTATCAATATTGAATACTGTAACTGAATTTTCAATGGCTGTTTCTGTTGCCACTCGCTGGATCGTATCTACAATAATATTTTTAGCCTCCCTGCCGGCTGTCATCTTTGCTTCATCTACAATTTCATTGATATAAGACATTGCCTGTGTCTTGGCTTCATCCTTCAGGGAATCAGTAAGCTGTTGCCTTGCTTCTTCTGCAGATAATCCGGATATTGCTTCCAGCTGTTCCACCTGTTGCCTGTGCACCTTTTCCAGGTCTTCCTTGCGTTTTTC
The DNA here is from genome assembly GCA_001304505.1 of Bacteroides sp. SM23_62_1. Taxonomy (GTDB): domain Bacteria; phylum Bacteroidota; class Bacteroidia; order Bacteroidales; family SM23-62; genus LJUQ01. Next base: position 21,409 of record LJUQ01000070.1, on the reverse strand, counting down.
AATAAGTTCCAGCTGATTATCCATATTTTCCCGGATAGCTTCCAGTTCTTTATTTTTTCTCTGGATTTCCTCAAACTTGGAAGAAACCATTCCTTCCCGCTGTTTTAACCTGTTTTCAATAGTCAGAATCTTTTGATTCTTTTCATTTATTGCCTTTTCGTGCTCTGATTTCAGCTGAAGAAACTTTTCTTTGGCCTGAAGTATCTTATCTTTTTTTATTACCTCTGCTTCAATCTCAGCTTCTCTGATAATATTCATACTCTTACGTTTTAAAAACTCCTGGTACACGAAATAAGTTATTACTATTCCGGCAATAAATGCAACAACTCCAATTACTACCTCTAAAATCATATTGTTGTTATTTTTAGTTATAGAATATTTATAAAAAAAGTACTATTTTATCACCCCTGGATTAATTGTAATATCATGCATCGGGATGATTAATCCAACTCTCGATATTATTAACCTGTTAAAATAAAAAACCCGCATGCTTCCTCAAGATTTTAAAAAACCCCTATTAAACATGGGTGGGAATGCCACACGATCTCGAACGTCCACTGTCCCCGAAAGGAACCCCGGCAGAGCCGGGATTGAGGCCTGCTCTTAACCACGTGAGCTTGTTCCCAATTTAGTTAGTGTTGAGTTTCAAAAATATTTGAAGAAACAATGCGGGTTAAATCGTTATATGTTAAAGAACGTATACTACTCCTTTTCTAATATTGAATCAAGTTCCGAATTTAATTGTTGTATTTCATCCATTATTGGCTCAATTGCATTTCTTTCTTCCAGATCCAACACTTTGATCACATATTGTAACGCTGCCATAGCCAGAAAATCCTGTGCATCCTTGTCAATATATTTCTGTTTGTACTGTAATACCTTCTCATTTATTAATCTGGCTGCATTTCTGATCTTCTCTTCGTCTTTGCGTTCAATTTTTAACGGATAATAGCGATCAGCAATGTTTATTCTGATTGACAGTTTATCATCCATTTAGTAGAATGAAAATTATTTCATCTATTTAAAAGAGCAATACATCGGTCGATTTCCCGCACCATCTTGTTCACCCTCAACCTTGCATCGTGCAAATCATTGCTTGATGCAACAAGCGTTTTAGCTATCTTTAATTTGTCGTATTTAGTTTTAAAATCTTTCAGACTTTGTTCTGTCGTTTTAACCTTTTCTCTGAGCTCATGATTCTCCCTGATGAGTGTAACATTTTTATCCTTCTCTTTTTCATATAGATCAATGACCCGTTTGATCTTTTCTTTTAACTGGTTAAAATTGTGACTGTCAGATTCACTCATCGTAGCATATTCTTAAATACAAATATAAGACTGTTAATGATAATTTAAAAAAAAAATATCCGCATTTTAAATTTAAAAGAATTATATATTAGTTTAGTTGCTTCATGCAAATATTGTATACAGCCATCTGAAAAGTTTTTTCATGAAACCTGTTCATAACTTTTTCCATATTGTTTTTTTTCTGTTACTGGCTGAATTGTTATATTCTCAAACACCTGCTTCAAAGAATCAGTTCCGGTCACCTCTGGATATTAAGATGTACCTGTCAGGAAATTTCGGGGAATTGCGAGCTGATCATTTCCATTCAGGGATTGATATTAAAACACAGGGGGTAACAGGGAAAAAAGTTTATGCTGCAGCAGATGGTTATATTTCCAGGATTAAGATTGAGGCTGCCGGTTATGGAAAAACTCTCTATATCACTCATCCTGATGGTTACATGACGGTTTATGCACACCTCGACCGGTTTATTCCAAAAGTGGATAAGTTCGTCAGGGATAAACAGTATCAGGAAAAAAAACATGCCCTGAATATTTTTCCTCCAAAAAATGAATTCCAGTTCAAACAGGGAGACTTAATTGCCTTTTCAGGAAATTCGGGATATTCATTCGGACCACACCTGCACTTCGAAATCAGAGAGACTGCCAGTCAGTATCCTCTGAATGTACTGTTATACGGTCTTGAGATTGAAGATAATACACCACCACGGATTTATTCTATTTGTATATATCCCTGTGACGAGCAGAGTTATATCAACAATATAAATGAGAAGCAATTTTTTCCTGTGAAAGAGGTTAATGGTTCTTATCATTTAATAAATAACCAGAATATAATATTAACCGGAAAGATAGGCTTTGGAATTGAAGCATATGACCTGATGGAAGGATCCCCGAACAGGTGCGGACTGTATTCAATAGAACTACTTATAGATAGTATAAAACATTTTTCCATGAGAATGGACAAATTCTCTTTTAACGACTCAAGATATATAAATAGCTTTATTGATTATGAAGAAAAACAGAAAAACAATAAAAATATCCACAAAACATTTATTGATCAAAATAACCTGCTGAATGTTTATAATGAAACCAAAAATTCAGGTATTGCTGAATTTCTGGATGATGATATGCATTCAATCACTTTCATACTGAAAGATGCATATCTGAATGCAACACAACTTAATTTTCATGTTACGAGTCAATCCATTAACCAGGTAAGTAATCCTGTAAAAAACAACGATTATCTTCAGTTAATGTACTGGAACACCATTAACACATTTGAACGGGACGATATCAGGTTAGTTATTCCACAAAGGGCTCTTTACAAGGATATCCAGTTCACGTATTCAAAATCCGGTATTCCCGCAGGTTTTTTTTCCATGGTACATCATGTACACAATATTTATACACCCTTACATCTTCCTGGAGAACTATATTTGAAACCAGTTAATCTACCTGATTCATTAAATGACAAAGCTGTTGTGGTTAATGCTAATAACAATGGCAAGTGGCAGTATGCAGGGGGTGAGTGGGTAAATGGATATGTTAGAACCACAATATTACAATTCGGCAAATATGCAATCACAGTTGATACAATCCCACCGACAATAACACCATTGAATCTGGATGGATCAGCGGATATGAAAGACAGAACCTCAATAAGGTTCAAGATCGAGGATGACCTTTCGGGAATACAATCATACGAAGGTTATATAGATAATGAGTGGGCTCTTTTTGAATATGATGCAAAGAATAACCTCCTGTTTTATATATTTGATCCGGATAAAATTACCAGGGGGAAAAACCATGCACTGGAACTTTATATTGTTGATAATAAGGATAATATTTCGTTTTACTATACTGAGTTCTATTGGTAACATCAGGTACAATAATTATCGCATTATTCATCCATCTCAGGAGTGAAATACACTCTGAAAAATTGATTGTATAAAGAGATCAATAAGTGTTTTTAAAGTTGCCTGGGGAGGGGGCAGACATATAAAAAGAATAATGAATAATAATCCTTTAAGCGTGTTAGGAATAATGTCTGGCTCATCACTCGATGGGCTTGATCTGGCTATCTGCAGGTTCAGTAAAAAAAACGGAAACTGGTTATTTAATTTTGTAGATGGAAAAACAATTCCTTATTCGGCTGAATGGAAGGTGATACTTGAAAAAGCTCCGGATCTTGACGGTCAGCATCTGAAAGACCTTGATGCAAAATATGGGAAGTTTATTGCGGAACAGGTCATGAAGTATTTATCAGAGGTAAATATTGATGTGGATATGATATCTTCTCATGGCCATACAATCTACCATCAACCCGAGAAAGGAATCACGATGCAAATTGGCAGTGGTGCTGAAATCTCAGCCATTACCAGCCTCACTACCATCTGTGACTTTCGCAGTACGGATGTTGCACTCGGAGGACAGGGAGCCCCTCTTGTGCCGGTAGGGGATGAACTCCTGTTTAATCAATACGATTACTGTCTTAACCTGGGGGGATTTGCGAATATTTCATTTTCAAATGCAGGACAAAGAATCGCATTCGATATATGTCCAGTAAATACCGTCCTGAACAGGCTCGCCCAGCAGATGGGCCAGCAGTACGACCATGATGGTAACACCGGTCGCACAGGACAGACAGATAAAGATTTACTTGAAAAATTAAACGCACTCCCCTATTATCGAAGAGAGGCACCAAAATCACTGGGAAAGGAATGGCTGATTCATGAGTTTTCGCCGGTCATTGATCATTCATCCATTCCCATCAACAATAAAATCAGAACTGTATATGAACACATTGCATACCAGATAAGCAGGATACCGAAAAAAGATAAAAATATCTTCATAACTGGTGGCGGAGCACATAATAAATTCCTGATAGAAATGATTAGAAAATTCTCCAAGGCAGATTGTATACTTCCAGAATCAAATATTATTGATTATAAGGAAGCCATAATTTTTGCTTTTCTTGGTTTATTGCGAGTTCACGGAGAAATTAATTGCCTGGCCTCCGTAACCGGAGCATCCAGGGATAGCTGTTGCGGAGCAGTATATTTGGGTATAAATCGAACGGTAACTAAGTGAACGATTTAGCAGGTTCCATGAGGGGAGTGTGTCACAACCACTTTTATAAATAATGGTATCATGAACCTTTCAGCATGTTGTTCCAAACTTCACCCCATCCCCTATCCCCTTCCCCTGAAGTGGGAAGGGGTATCTCTAACTGGACTCCCCCTTTCAGGGGGGAGTATGGGAGGGGGGTGAAATTGCATTATATTCAAACCATTCAAGTTATGACACAGCCCCGACTTGGTCTCAAAAACGCTGGTATCTGTTAATTACACTACTGAATGACAACCGAATTAACTACTGAATCACAACTGAATAAACAATCGAATTAATTACTGAAACATATGGAAAATTTTATCGCGTATAATCCTACAAAGCTTCACTTTGGAAGCGGAGTTATCAATAACCTGGGAAAGGCTGGGAAAGAGTATGGAGAAAGGGTACTCCTTGTCTATGGAAAGGGTTCTGTACTCAGAAATGGAAGTTATGACCAGACAAAGGGCCAGCTGGAAAAAATACACGCGGAAATTTTTGAATTTTCCGGCATTAAACCGAATCCTGTTATAGATGATGTTGATGCAGCAGTCCGTTTCGGGCTATCAGAAAAGATCGATTACATTGTAGCGGTTGGTGGTGGAAGCGTCATTGATTCTGCTAAAATTATCAGTGTATGCATTGCAGAACGGTGTAAGGGTTGGGATGTTATGAAAAACAAGGTCAGCATTCAATCATCAGTTCCAATGATTGCAGTATTAACACTGGCCGCAACAGGCACTGAGATGAATCCTGTATCTGTTTTACAGAATAACCGGACCAGGGAGAAAATTGGCTTCAGCCATCCCTCTATGTTTCCACGTCATTCTTTTCTTGATCCAACCTATACCCGGACTGTCCCTGCCAACTATACTGCTTATGGAATAGTTGATTTGATTGCCCATGCACTGGAGAATTTTTTCGGATACGGTGAGGCATCCTTATCAGATCGTTTCGTGGAGGCCATCATCAAGGAAGCTTTTGATTGTGGACCACAACTCATGAAAAATCTGTCAGATTATGACCTGCGTGCACGTGTCATGTGGGCGGCGACAAATGCCCTCAATGGGCTCACAGGATATGGCAGATCCTCGGGTGATTGGGGAGTTCATGCAATAGGGCATATCTTGTCATTCCTGTATGACACACCACATGGCGCCACACTCTCCATTGCCTATCCCGCCTGGCTTAAACACCTGAAATCAAGAATCCCGGACAGGATAAGAAAATTGGGAGAACATCTCCTTGATGAACCAGATGTTGAAAAAGTGATACAACAGGTCGAAAACTTTTTCAGGTCTCTGAATAGCCCCGTAAGATTGCAGGAAATTGGAATTAATGCGGATAAAAAAATGGTAATCCTTGAATTAATGAATACAAATAAGGTAACCGGACAACATCACCGGCTGGATGACAGCGACAGGTCCATTATACTGGACTGGATGTTCAGTTAAACAAAAAAGGTGCAGCAAAATGCTGCACCTCTAACCCTAATTACTAACTAATCAACACCTTAACCACTAAACCTAAACTAACCTAAAACCTTATCTTATTAAACGTTTTTTATTCAAAAATGTTTTAAATACTTCTGAATATTTTGAAATACTGTGTGTTAATTTTCAATATAGTTCAATATCTAAATATTTCGATACAAAATTATATATTATTACAGTATCGAATAATTATAAAATATTATTTAACAAATATTTAAATATTATTGAATAACGTGTTGTGCTATGAAAGACAATAATATTGATAATCAGATTTATATCGTGCCGCGCTGACGGCGCAGCCCGATATAAAAAGATAACATGCAACAACATGCATTATTTAATATCATAACGCGTTAATGAATATGAATTACAAACTGTCCTTTATGTTTTATTGAATATCTATTGTCTATTCAATAAATCCAGATATTTTTGTCGATTATCAAAAACCACAATTATGAAGAAAAGAGTCATTATTTTCCTGATGTTGGTCATCATTACGATATTTGCCGTCAGGGATAATTCTGCCTGCACGAATTACCTGGTAACCACAGGTGCATCTGTGAATGGTGCCACGATGATTTCCTATGCAGCAGATTCTCATATTCTCTATGGGGAGCTTTATTTTACACCTGCTAGGGATCATCCTGCAGGCAGCTGGCTTGAAATTTATGAATGGGATACCGGGAAATACCTTGGCAGGATCAGGCAGGTTCCACACACCTTTTCTGTTGTTGGAAATATGAATGAACACCAGGTGGCTATTGGGGAAACAACATACGGTGGACGGCCGGGACTTGTTGACACAACAGGTATTATTGACTACGGCAGTCTTATGTACATCACCCTTCAAAGGGCAAAATCAGCCAGGGAAGCCATCATGATTATGGGTGAACTTGTTGCTGAATATGGTTATTACAGTAGTGGAGAATCTTTCTCTGTTGCAGACAAAAATGAAGTATGGATCATGGAAATGATTGGCAAAGGTCCTGGTAATAAGGGTGCTGTATGGGTTGCCTTAAAAATTCCTGATGGTTTTGTTTCTGCACATGCTAACCAGGCCAGGATCACCACTTTCCCTTTAAATGATCCTGAAAACTGTCTTTATGCCGAGGATGTAATTAGTTTTGCACGTGAAAAAGGATGGTTTAACGGTAAGGATAAAGATTTCAGTTTTTCAAATACATATGCTCCGGTTGATTTCAGCGGTGCACGTTTCTGTGAGGCAAGGGTATGGTCATTCTTCTCCAAGGTTGGCAGCAATATGGATCAGTACATCGATTATGTGCTTGGGCATGATCTTCATAACCGGCTTCCTCTTTGGATCAAACCGGATCACAAATTATCGGTTAATGATATAATGAAGTTTATGAGGGATCATTTCGAAGGAACACCGATGGATATGACACAGGATATAGGTGCCGGCCCTTACCGGTTGCCTTACCGCTGGAGGCCGCTAACCTGGCAGGTAAATGGTGAGAATTACTGTAATGAAAGAGCTGCTGCAACACAACAAACCGGATTCAGCTTTGTTACCGAGTCAAGAAACTGGTTGCCTGACTGGATAGGTGGCATTTTCTGGTTTGGTGTGGATGATGCGTCCACCACAGTATATACTCCGATGTATTGCGGAATGACCAGTGTTCCTGAAAATTTCGCTGTCGGTAATGGAGATATGGTAACCTACTCTCCCACTTCTGCTTTCTGGACTTTTAATTTAGTGGCCAACTTTTGTTACCTGAGATATGATGTGATGTCTAAGGATGTGAAAGAAGTTCAACAGGAACTTGAAACAAAATTTATCCGGAACAAACCAGCCATAGATAAAGTTGCTGCTGAACTTTACCAGGAAAACAAAGAACTTGCAAGGAACTTTATAACTGATTATTCCGTCAGTATGGGAAACCTCACTTTTGAAACGTGGAAAAAGCTTGGAGAATTCCTCCTTGTTAAATATATTGACGGAAACATCAAAAAAGAAAAAGACGGCGTTTTCCTGGATAATGGTTTCAGCATAACAATCCCGGCATACCCCGATCAACCGGGTTATCCTGAATGGTGGTATGAGAAAATCGTGGAAGATACAGGGGACCATCTGAAGGTTATTGGGGAAGGGCATTGATGGTTCTCGTTTCTCGTTTCTCGTTTCTTGGTTCTCGGTTCTCGATCCCTCAATGGTCGGATCTTTGATTCCTTAGCCATTTCGAGGATCCTCAAATTTCTTACCATCAGCCTGAGGCTGATTGCAGAAATTCGGGATTCCCGTTCTCAGTTCACAGTTTAAATTTTTTCTTATTGCCTCATATAAATAAAAATTTCTTTTTACTTTTGCGCTCTGTTATAAAAAAGTGTTACTATTAACTTTTTCAGGATGGAACAATTAAAAGCAGTTGAAAAGGCATTTCCGATTAGTAATAACTATCCGGATTTCAGCCGTGGCGATACCGTTACCATACACTATAAAATTGTTGAAGGCAATAAAGAAAGAATACAGCAGTTCAAAGGTGTTGTTATACAAAGAAAAGGATCAGGTCACAATGCCACCTTTACCGTCAGAAAGATGTCAGGTAATATTGGTGTAGAAAGAATTTTTCCCCTATCATCCCCTTTCATTGAGAAAATTGAAATCAATAAGAAAGGGCATGTAAGGAGAGCCCGTATTTTCTATCTCAGGAACCTGACAGGGAAAAAAGCAAGAATTCAGGAAAAAAGAATATAGATTTTAAAAGTAAAAAACCGGGGTATCCCCGGTTTTTTTTATTTCAGTTTATCAGCTTCTTCCCGTGCTTTGCTTAGTATATCCTCAGCTTTTTGATCAGCTTCCTCATTCAGTTTCTGTGCTTTTTCTTCCGCTTCTTTTTTTAGTCTCTTTGCATATTCCTCTGCTGCTACCTTTTTTATAGGATTATTACCAGCCTCTTTGATACGTTTTTGCCCTTCTTCTTCTGCAAGTCTTATAAGCTCTTCACCGGCTTTTCGGGCCTCTTCTTTTATTTTTTCGGCCTGCTCCTCTGCATCCTGAAGGATACGTTCAGCTTCCTTGCTTACTTCTTCCCTGACCTCTTCCTTAACTTTTTCAACCTCCTCCTCCACTCTTTCAGTTACTTGTTCTTTAACCTGTTGTGATATTTTTTTTACTCCCTGCTCAAATACTGGTCTGACCTGTGGATCACTGAATGTTCCCATTACCTGGAATCCAACGTCAAGCTCATCCCCAAAATCAAGCGCAAGTCCCTGATCAGCAGCCAGTGAACTTAAGCCATCCATGGCAGATTCCCCGGCAGCACCCAGTTCAGACTTTGGGATTTTCATTTTCATATGATAATTCATTGTCTGGTCAATACCCTGATCACCTCCAAGGGTGACTTTGCTTTTGCCCAGATTAAAATCAAAAGGTTCAATATAGACCCTGCCATTTCGTATTTCGAAATTCATCGCCAGGTCGTTAATATAAATCACATCATATTTATCCGTCTTCAAAATATCACCAACTTTTTGAAGCGTTTTTGAATTATCTATCTCCAGGTTGTTTGACATTAGTTTACCTGCACCTACCAGCGAATTATAGACCGGATTCATATGTTCATCCAGGAATGTTGTTATTCCCAGTTTTGCTGAAACATCACCTTTAGCTATTTCCGCAACCGGGGCAAGACGTTGTACGGTATTAAAGGTATTGAAAGCGGAAGGGATATCTATGGAACTGATGTCCAGCTTGAAATCTGCCATTGGAGAGGTCTTATCCTGTGTATTGTATTCTCCTGACATGACCATACTACCCTCTAACAAGTTCATGCTGAGGTTAGTTAGCAGTATCTTCTGGTCCCTGATCTGGATGAGCCCGGCAATATCATCGATGTCAAGTTTATCATATTTTAATTTACCTATTGTTGATCTGAGTGTAAAATCAACATTTCCTGGTACCTCAATGACAGTTAACACGACCGTATCTTCTAACTCAACTTCTTCTACTTCTTCTTCAGTTTCTGTCAGGAACTCATTCAGATCAATCAGTGAGGATGTAAAATCCAGTGATCCCTTTACAGTACCATCACTGAACAGATAGGGGATGAAATTCTCCAGATCCCCCTTCATATGTATATCACTTGATCCGATTATTGCATCAAATGCAGCCAGTTTAACAAACTGAGGGGAAAAATTCAGGGTAGTCTGCTGGATTTCAACCTCTTTCGGCAGATCGGGTGAATTAAATATAAATCCCTGCAGGCTGACAGATCCATCTGCCTGAAAATCTTCATATTGTTCCTCCTCAATGGAAGACATTTTACCCATCATTGTCACTTTTGCGTCCAGTTTACCTTCAAGATTAATATCTTCCATCGGCACAACATCAACCAGCGTTGCAAAATCGATACTTGCCGTTACCTGGGCATTAACCTGAGGATCACTTATAGGGGTGATCATATGCATTGTAAAATCAACCGGGTTTCCTCCCAGTTCAACATGGAACCGGTTCACATCAACAGTTGAATTATCATTCTGTATCCCATCATAGGATACGTCTATGTCAATGTTAATATTTTCAGCTGATTTTGGCAGGTCTGGATAATTAAACCTCGCCTCTTCAACCAATAATTGAATGTTCGCAGACGGGGTTTTTTCTCCCTGCAGGCTTCCTCTTATATCTCCGGAGAGTGAAAGCTTACCTGCAGTCTGAATATCTTCAAAATCTTGCATATACACCGCCGGCACCATTGAAAGCAAACCTTTAAAATCGGTTGAAGGTGTACTGAAAGTCATATCTACTGTGATAGTCTCTTCATCCGGCATGCCAATCTTCCCGTCAAATCTGAGCTCCAGTGCATTTAACGCAACACTGTTTTGTTTCAGCGTAAAAATTGAGTTAGAAAGATCTGCATCAATGTTAAATATCATTTTAAGTGTAGCATCTTTCAGATATCTGACGCCTTCAAGAATGAAGTTGATATCTTCTGTTTCTGAACGTATCTCGAGGCTTGAAAACTCCTGTGACAGATCCCCCGATAGTGTGAAGTTGAAATTCCCCATGGAGGCCAGCATACCACTACTCCTGTCATCATATAATACTTTTGCAGATCTTATTTCGAATTTTTTAAGCGCAACTTTAAGATCCATTGTTCCCGAGCCGGATGTATCAACCTCCTCCTCTTCAACAACTTCTTCCTCCTTCGGCAAGGCGATATCCCAGTTTGCGGTGCCATCTTCCAGCATTATCCCCGAAATGCTGGGATGATCCAGTAATATACTGCGTACACGAATAGCATCTCCTTTAATGATACTCATAAGATCAACAGCTGCACTGAATTCCTTAAAGGCAACCAGTGTATCACCTTCAAACGGCTCATGATTCACCACTGACAATCCCTCCAACGTTACAGTGAGTCTTGGAAAATTTCGAAAAAGTGTTAATCTGAAATCCTGGAAATCGACAGTGGCATTAACACTGGTATTGGCTACTTCCTTTGCCTTCTGAAGCAACTGGTCCTTGAAAAGTAATGGCGTAATAATCAGTGCACAAATAATAATCAGTATGGTAATCAGAATAACAATCGTTTATTGGTGTGTTGGTGTATTGGTGTATTGGTGTGTTGGTGTATTGGTGTATTGGTGTATTGGTGTATTGGTGTATTGGTGTATTGGTGTATTGGTGTATTGGTGTATTGGTGTATTGGTGTATTGGTATGTTGGTGTATTGGTGTATTGGTGTATTGGTTTGTTGGTGTATTGGTTTGTTGGTTTATGGAATAGCCATGCGATGATTGGTGGTGTTCGGATGACTATTCGCATTTTTTTATTAAAATCAGGATGATCGAAAGACATTGGTATCTGCATCAGCAGGAATGCTTGTTTTTCAAGAATAAAACAGTTTTATTATCTTAGGGCCCTATTTTCCCTGTCTATAATTTTCTCATAGTATTCCTTATAAATGGATTATAATCGATATATGTCGATTTATTATTGGAATATGTCGGATTCAAAAGCAAATAATAACTGTCTTTAATAGCAGATATATCTTTATTTAATTTTCCCCCATTTTGAATCAATACCTTATTTTTAGCAAAAAATCATTTTAACGTCAATTATGAAAAAATACCTGTATTATTTAGGATTAAGTGTGACGGTCCTTGCACTTGGAATTTGCATGAATCTTGTAACCAGTTGTGAAGGGCCGGAAGGTCCTGCCGGTATGGATGCCAATGAAAACTGTGTTCAATGTCATAATGATGGCTCCGTTTTATTCGCAAAGAGTTTGCAGGCTGGGAATTCAAAACATATGACAGGGACTGCCTTTGAAAGGAACAGTACAAGTTGTGCAATATGTCACACAAGCCAGGGATTTGTCGAAAGGATGGATGCCGGTACTACAACTACATCAGGAACGATTCATAATCCCACACCGCCTAATTGCCGCACATGCCACATGATCCATGAAAATTACGACACGACGGATTTCGCACTTCGTTACAGCGACCCGGTGACTTTATGGATCAATGATGTCACCATAGACCTGGGAGACGGTAACTTATGTGCTAACTGCCATCAGCCAAGGATACCTGACCCACTCCCAACAGTCGGAGGTGGTAACGTAACAATCAACTCAAACCGCTGGGGGCCACACCATGGACTTCAATCGTCAACTTTATGGGGAACCGGTGGCTATGAAATTGCAGGATCTGAATCATACGGCACACCGGGCAGTACGACTCATGCAGGAGCAGGATGTACGCAATGCCATATGGCAGAAGCATACGGTAACCAGGCCGGTGGACATACCTTTAATATGACCTATGATTACCATGGCAGAGAAAGTGAGAATGTTGCAGCCTGTACAGGGTGTCATTCCTCGCTTAAATCATTCGATTATAATGGCGTTCAATCAGAGGTTGAAGAGTTACTCGACAGCCTGAAGAATGTCCTTGCAGATAAAGGGTGGCTGGATCCCGATGAAGAGCTACCAAATGCTTCTTCAGATAATCCTCTTGTACTTTCAGCAGATGACGCCGGAACACTTCTTAACTTCCTTATTATACTGGAGGATGGGAGCCATGGTGTACATAATCCGGGTTATACGGTGGCTTTATTGACTAATTCGCTGGAGCATCTAACAAAATAACAAATACCACCAAAAAAAATGGCCCCGAAAATCCGGGGCTTTTTTTTTATGGATAAAAGTATTTTATATAGAGTATTTTATAATTTTACCGATCTTTTTAAAAATACCATTTTCCCCCGATAATTAAGGAATACAATGAATGACAGAAAAAGAGAGACATGGGAGCATCCATGGGGATATAAAGAAAGTTTCATGGTTGTTCTGGAATTGCTTCTGCTTGGATTAATTTTTGAGGTCCTGGCAAGAGGAAGGGCATTCTCCGGAATATCATGGCCAGAAAATCTTATCACAGGATTGGTTCTGATAATACTCATCAGCCTGGCACATATTTTTTTCAGAAAACATCCAATCGTTAAATGGCTATCAAGTGTTCCTGCAGCGATCAGTGCCATATCTTTATTTACATTCCTTGTTCTTCTTCTTGGATTTATTCCACAGGGTAATCCGCATTTACACCCGATAATCAGAATATTCGGGTTGTATCATATCAAGAACAGCTGGGTATTTGTCATTTCATCCGTTTATTTACTCACCTGCCTAGGTCTTGTTGCCCTCCGCAGGGCTCAACCTTTAAACCGTAAAAATATCGGCTTCCTGCTTAATCATGCAGGTATGTGGATCGTGCTGGCAGCCGGCGGCCTTGGAGCAGGTGATGTCCATAAACTGCAGGTCGAATTACATGAGCAGAGCGGATTTATTAACACAGGCAGGAACCAGGCTATGGAAGTAAACGAACTGCCTTTTTCGATGAAACTTATAGATTTCCATATTGATGAATATTTACCAAAGATCGGCATTGTCGATTTAAACTCCGGTGCATTGATATCTTATAATGGCAGAACAACCATTACTGCAGAGGCAGGTGACCAGGTCGAACTGGGTGATTGGACGATCAGTGTTACAGAATTTATTCCGGATGCGGATTCGGATAGTGGAAATTATGTTTTTTCGGAAATGGAAGGCTCAGCACCTGCAGCATTTCTCGAAGTAAAGGATTTATTATCCCGCAACCAGGTAAATGGCTGGCTCAGTTGTGGAAGCTATGCAGTCCCAATGAAGCATCTTCCGCTCGACGAGGAGCACGTTATGGTAATGCTAAGGCCTGAAGCAGAACGTTACAGCTCCCATATTATCGTTGATTCAGGTGCAAAATCTGATACCATTATCCTGGAAGTAAACCGGCCCCATAAGATTAATGGTTTCAATATTTATCAACTCAGTTATGATGAGCGAATGGGAAAGTGGTCAAAGATCAGCATTGTTGAGGCAGTAAAAGATCCATGGTTGCCAGTTGTATATGCTGGTATTTTTATGCTGCTGGCAGGTGCAGCATACATATTCTGGATTGGTAACGAACAAAAAAGAAACGTACTATGAACTGGATAAACTATCCACTTTTTGGATTAATTACGATAATTTTCTGGATCACCGGAGTAATGCTGATTACAATATCAGAAAAAACAAAAAAATTCGAATGGCAGGGAAGAATATTTGTTCTTGCAGGAATCGTGACACTTACAATATTTTTAACACTATTGTGGATAAGGCTTGAAAGACCCCCACTCCGTACTCTCGGAGAAACACGGCTGTGGTATTCCCTTTTCCTTCCATTAGTAGGATTTGTAACTTATCTGAGATGGAATTATAAATGGTTCCTGAGCTATGCTTTGGGATTGGCATCCCTGTTTATGATTATCAACTATCTTCATCCCGAGACATACGATAAGACACTGATGCCCGCCCTCCAGAGCCCCTGGTTTGTTCCCCATGTCATCGTATATATTTTCGCATATGCCCTGCTTGCAGCTTCTTCCCTGGTTGCCATCAAGGGCCTTTACCAGGTGTATTACAGAGATTTCAACCAAACAACACTACGGCTTGCAGATAACCTGGTATATATCGGATTTTCCTTTCTGACCCTTGGATTGCTTTTTGGTGCTTTATGGGCAAAAGAAGCGTGGGGGCATTACTGGACATGGGACCCTAAAGAGACCTGGGCTTTCCTGACATGGCTCAGTTATCTTATCTATATGCATTTCAGAACATTCCAGCCCAAAAAAGTAAAAGTCCCACTGTGGGCTCTCAGCCTGGCATTTGTTATACTTTTAATCTGCTGGTTCGGTATTAACTACCTGCCTTCTGCTGAAAACAGCGTTCATGTATACGGTACTGACTAACAGTAGCTTTTTAAGATTTAAACGATTAAGTTTTAGACTATAGATTAAAAATAAAAGGGGTCTGTATCACAAGTTACTAATTATCTTGTAATCCTTTGTGTAACTTTGTGTTGTACTTTGTGATCCTTTGTGGTTTAATTAGTTATTTTAACCGCAAAGATTCACAAAGGGTTGCTGAAAGGATCACAAAGGATTTTTGATACAGCCCCCCCTTAAATATCTAATTTATATTTTCGTATTAAGAATATATTCTGCAAATGGCAGTTATCGATAACCTGCACAACTACTTCTTGAAAGTTCTCATGTAGTTGACAATGTGCCAGATATCTTCATCCGGTACTTTATTCTCATATGCAGGCATTTCGCCCCTTCCGGTCTTTGTCTTGTAAAAATGTTCACCATCTGTCTGGCCCTGGTATGAATCTTTAGAAAAATCTCCTGGAAAAGTTTCCAGTTGTCTTGCTTTTACCCCATCTCCCAGGCCGGTATTACCATGACAGGATGCACAATGTTTTTTATATAAAAGCTTTCCTGTATTAATGCTTTCAGTGCTACTAGCAACCGGATTCTTCAGGGATTTAAATTTTGCGGGAACTTCCCATGGCTCGGGCTGCTGCTGAATGGATACCATAGATAGCATAAAAATACTCAGACATAGAAAAACAGTTAAAGTAAACCAGGTTTTTGATGATTTCTTCATAATTAATTCCTCCTGTAATTTATTGTTAGATCTGTTAATTAAAATTCAATAATAAGTTATGGAAACAGTTGATTGATTTTGGTTGCATTACAATATACCAGCGTGTTTCTCTGCATACTTTATATTTGTTAAAGGCCATTATTAATTATTTGACAATGGTGCAATGTATGAATATAAGAAAGAATGATTACCATAATCATGCCATTTTTCCACTTGTGTTACTTTTTTTAGCCATGCGTCTGATCCTTACCAGCTGGATAATGACAAAAAGGTAATGTGACCATACTCCGGCAAGCATAATGGTCAGTGTGATGATCATCCATACCGGTGCTATCTGGGTCCATAATGCCCTGTATGATTCAGGCGTCTCATGATGTGTCGGTATACCCCAGTTAATATTTTCCCTTTTTTCTACCGTGCCAAACAGATAATGTTCATCAAACCGTGCAATAATTTCAAGATTACCTTCTGCATCGCCTGGTATATCAACAGGAAACTCAATTAAAGCTTCTCCGTTTTCATCAAGAAACTCCTCACCCACCGGCAGGTCACTGAACATCCGTTTAACATAGAAATAAATATCTTCGTCTGCAGCAGGTAAAGTATCTCCATTCACTGAATAATATGCGCTTACGTGTATTGTTTTTACTGAATCCATTATTTCCAGAGTCATCGTAAGGTTTGCATCCCGGATATACAATTCTGATTCAGCAGGTAAAAGCGTATCATTCCCTTCAAAATATGCCGAATATCTGATATTACCTTCAGGATCCTGAACATAACCAGGATATTCTTTGATATGAAATAATACCTGCCCCTCCCTGTCTGTCATGGCTTTTCCCAGATATATTAAGGAATCTTCTCCTGCGTAAAAATTAATTTCACAGTCAGGCAAAGCTACTGGCATCCTGTCTTCATAACGTACAAGTGCTATTTTTAGCATCCTTTGATCATCTGTTGTTTTCAGGTAATACATTTCCAGGAAGGATTCCTGAATACTGAAGTCTTCCCGAAAAGAGGCAGAGGTTTTCGATGAAGAAAGAATAATAACAGCTAGCAATATTGTGAACAGATCTCTCATAATTCATTTCTTTAAGATAAAATCTTTTTCCCCTCGTCTGTCTCATGTGTCATTTCAGAGACAGATATGATAGGTGCCAGTTTTGAAATCACCATATAAAAAAGGAAAAATACCGAAAAGCCTGCCAAGGTAAGAGACCATTCAACCCAAGTGGGAGAATAATTGATCCAGTCAATACGGCTGTCCTGAATCGGTAAAAATGGTGTTTCCAGGGTAGGAATAACAATGATATACCTGTTAAACCATAATGCAATGACAGCGATCAGGGCACCGATCGTAATATTCCTTATCGTACGGAATCGCGGAATACCAACAATAATGATCGGTATGAGGATACCCAGGTAATTGGCAAATATGAACATCCAGTAGAACTCAGAAAATAATTTATCAATCAGTGTGGTATCCATTTTAACAGAGCCATACCACTTTGTCAGGTAATCACTGAATGTGAAATACCCATAAAATGCAGCAACAATCAAGAGAATAACTCCGACATTCACAAAATGTTTTTTTGTGATATATTCTTCAAGACTGAATACTTTTCTGAATAAATACATCAGAAGTATCAACATACCTGTTCCTGAATAAACCGCAGCAATAACGAAGTAAGGCCCAAAAATTGTACTGTTCCATCCCGGCTGAAGGGTTACGCCAAAAATCCATGCGAGTACTGAATAGACGATTATGGCAATCGCAATGATCATGGCAGCCATAATGTTCCTTGATATTCTGATTGCCTTCTGTTGTTCAGGTGTACCTGTATACCCGAGAGCGAGGAACCGGTAAATCTTATGCTTCCAGGAGGGAAAATTGATTTTTTTCTGATCTCTCAGAATGGCAAAATCTTCAATAAAAGACAGGTAAAGGAATATAAAACATCCAATCAGGTCTGTTGATATACCTATCACATCCCATGTTATGGGGGACTGAATTCTCGGGTGGATAAAAAGGTATGGAAGCCTTTCGAGCCTTCCTATACAGAAAAAAATAAAGAAGGGCCCGATAACGAGTGAGACTACTGTAATTATCTCGGCCATCCTGATGATGGGTTTTCTCCAGTCAGACTTAAACAGATGAAGTACGCCCGATATTAAAGCCCCTGCATAACTCAATCCCATAAAGAAAATAAAGTTTACAATATAGACTCCCCATACTACGTTATCGCGCATTCCTGTGACGATATGTCCACCTGTAACCTGACGAATCAAACCAGCGATACCAAATAAGAACAACAGGAGTAAGAAAAAGAAAACGAAATACCATCTCCTTGTCGTCGTTTCCAGGTATGATTTGAAGGTCAATAACAGACTATCCCGACTAATACCATTCATTATTTTGCAATTATTTGTTCAATTGATTTTTCATAACGTTTTCTGATCTCTTCATCATGCCCCTCAAAACCACTATCAACAGGAAAGTTTCTGTTAACAGGGGGCAGATAATAGACTGACGGGTGGGTTCCCAGATCCTCCCGGTACCTGAAACCTGCTCTTTGCTCCATGAGTTTGGTGAACCTGATTGTTTCAACCCCATTTGTTACCGCATCCTCCACCATGTCACCGAAATAAATGACTCCCATCGGACATGCTGTAACACAGCGGGGAAGCTTGTTTTGCCTTAGCAAATCAGCACACCAGACACACTTGCCAACAGTTCCTTCTTTAGCAGGCACATTTGTCTCGGGTGAATATTCAACATCAGGTTGTTCAACCTCAGGCTCCTTCCAGTGAAAAGAACGTGCAGAATAAGGACAACCAGTCATGCAGAATTTACATCCAATACAACGTTTATTATCAACCAGGATGATACCATCAGAACGTTTGTATGTTGCGCCAACCGGGCATACACTCACACACATCGGATTATCGCAGTGGAAACAGGGACGTGGAAACCAGTAGGGTGATGTGTTGGGAGCATCCTGCAGATAATAAATCTTGATCCATTCATGGTCTTTAGGTAAATAATGCCCTTCCTGGCAGGCATCCACACACTTCCGGGCATTTTTACATTTGGCCAGATCAATAACCATGACAAATTTCCTGTCTGGCAATCCCTTCATGGATTCTTTCCTGCCAACAACACTATTTTTTCCTTCCTCAATCTGGGATTTATCGACTTCAACAAGCCGTCCATCTGTCGTAAGCACCTTTTCCTTTTCTTCTGAGGATTCTGCCTTTGCACGGTTAACAACAATACCGGCTGAGAATCCTGTAACAGATGTTAAACCGGCAAAAATCCCTGACCGGATAAATTTCCTGCGGCTTGTTTTGATATTACTTTTTGTCATACACCCATGTATTAATCCGCTCCGCGGTATCGTATTCAAATTTTATTACGAAAATTACTTTTCTTCAGCTTCAGACCACCCGGTAATGATTGCACGAAAATTACCGAATGGATTCTTACCAATGGTACATATATAAATATGGACGAACATAAATACGGACATTAAAAATCCGGTTATTACATGTAAAAGGTCGGTCAGCACCAATCCACTTACCCCAAATACCCTGCTTAGAATTGTTTCCGGAAACAAAAGACCCCAACCGGTGATCAGCAGTAAAGGAACCCCTATATACATTGCTACTGCATAGGATATGGCCTGTGATGGGTTGAATTTATTCTTTTCAGTAACAGGATAGGGAGGTTTTTCACGCTTAAAAAAACCACTGATATAATATTTCACCTGCAGATAATATTTTTTATCAAGATTTTTCAAAGGTTCCCTGTAATGCTTTCCGTTTCCTGAAATAATGTTACCTATGAAAAATATTAAATAGTTCGCTGTAAGTCCGATACCGGAAATATTATGCAACTTAACTGATAATGGAAAGGATATAAAGGGACTGTCAGGATTGGAATATTGCATGCTCAGCCCGGTCATAATCAATGCCAGGAAGAAAAGCGCATTTAACAGATGCCATAACCGTATATAAACTGGATAATGATAATGCATAACTATGAGTTTTTTCCTTATTTATTAAAGATTCTGAAGCCGATGTGAATGATGATCCCGAGGAAAGTCAACCCAAAAATTACCAGGCTTACCACATTCAGGAAATAGTTCCGGTTAGCCCCAATTACATAGGCATCGTTCATCACAACGGCATTGAAAAATCCATACTTGTTCCTTGCCTCTTTTGATTGAAATTTATACAGTGTGACCATCAGAAGGGAATTTCTTGAATGACATTCGCTGCAAAGGTGGACCGCTTCATCTTTGGGCATCACAAGATGCGCAACCAGAATATCATCACTGATCTGCGTATGACACTCAATGCAACGTACATTTTTAAAATGAAGTGCCTGGTTTGGTAACCATTGATGCTGTTGAATAATATTTATACCTCCGCGGTCTGTCAATAACTGAAAACGGTTAAAGTCAGCATGACATGAAAGGCAGATCGCATTATCATAGGCAATCGTAGCAGACAAATTTTCTGTATTACGGATACTGATATGGTACGTGTGAGGATTATGACATTTCCAGCAACTGAATTCTGCTGGATTTGCTGTATGGTGAATACTCTGAAGGTACTCTTCTTCGATTTTTTCAAACTGGTAATCTGCATAGTTTTCATCATAACCGTGACAATCTATACAGGCAAATGGTTCTTCCAACCGTACTTCGATGGGATGAGGGAACTGAAGGTATTTGCCGGTATGGCAGTCAACACAGGCAAAACGCTTATGGTTCGACCTGTAATAATCTTCCCTTTTAATAACCCGGTCCTGGCATAAAATCCTGGTTATCACACGGCCCGTTACTTCATCCGAGAGCTGGTATTTTGTTTCCCCATGACAAATAAAACAATGTTCATTATCATCAACAAAATCAGAAACTTCTCTGAATATTTCAAGGTCTTTTTCATCCGGGTTCTTGAATATTGTAAATGAAAGGCAACCCAGCAATATCAGAAGGGTAACAGGCAGCAATGAAAACTGAAAAATTTTGTGATTATGTTTAGTTGAAATCACCTTAACCTGACTGAAATATTAAATCCGAACTGAAAGTCACCGTCAAACGGATTATTCTGGTTATATACAATGTTCCTCTGTTTAATGATAGCATTATAGTTCGACACAAAGACCCTGAACGCATGGGTGCTTGTACCGATCTCTATACCGGCTGCAATATTGGGATATGTCTCCACGCCATCACCCTGTGTCAGGGGCTGGTCATATTCAAAAATGATTGAATTTAGCCCGATGATCTGGGCTCTTCCGCCGAAAGAAACAGCGAAATTCGCATTTTTATACCCCGGCTCCGCTGCATTGAAATACACAAAACTTGGAATTACCTGCAAACTTATTTTCTGGCCAAACTTTCTTGAAACGATTACCTGGTGAAGGTATGATAGCCGGTGGATGAAGCGGTAAGCTTCCTCACGCCCGAAGTTATCTTTACTCCGTGCATCTAACACGGTGTTTCC
>LJUQ01000291.1 GCA_001304505.1 Bacteroides sp. SM23_62_1 | reverse complement strand
TATAAACGGCATAATATCAGTTGTTTTCATCTGATATATCAGAATGGCCATCATCAGGATAACTGCCATCTGGACAACAACCGGAATCCTGATAAACAGGCCACGGTAGGACTCTTTGATCCTCTCAGGAAGAAAATGAATAAGATACCCTGCAGCTATAAGAGAAAAAACTGTGCTGTAAGCCGTAATTAAAGTCTGGTAAGAACCAGGTGAGAAGTTTTCAAAGATCTGCCTTAGCATCAATATGGCTGTATCCATATCGGCCGCTCTGAAGAATATCCAGCAAAAACTGACGAACTGAAAAGTCATAAAAATTGCTAATGCTTTCCCGGCTTTTTTCCTTATTAAGCAGTCACCCAGTAAGTATCTCCATATTTTATTAAATATAAGTCCAACTGCATGTAAACCGCCCCATACAATAAACCGCAGGGCAGCTCCATGCCATAAACCCCCCAGCAACATGGTGATCATCAGGTTTATAAAGGTGCGAAATCTTCCCTTCCTGTTCCCTCCAAGGGAAATGTACAGATAATCCTTAAGCCACCTCGATAGCGATATATGCCACCTCTTCCAGAAGTCAGCAACTCCCGAGGCCTTATAAGGTGAATTAAAATTGACTGGTAACCTGAAACCAAGAATTAGTCCGAGCCCGATAGCAATATCAGTATATCCTGAAAAATCACAATATATCTGGAGTCCGTATCCATAGACCGCCATAAGGTTCTCAAATCCCGAATACATGGTTGGCAGCTCAAAAACCCGGTCGATGAAATTGACAGCAATAAAATCAGAAATAATGATCTTTTTTATCAATCCTTTGGATATCAGGAATAAGGCATGGCTGAATTCCCTCCGTGCAAGATGAAACTCAGCGTATAATTGCGGGATAAACTCAGAAGCCCTTACAATAGGTCCTGCTACGAGCTGGGGAAAAAATGAAACATAAAAACCAAAATCCAGAATATTCCTTACGGGCTCCAGCTTCCTCCGGTACATATCCATGATGTAACTCAGCGATTGAAAGGTAAAAAATGATATCCCCACAGGAAGGATTATATGACTGACATTAAAGCTTGTGCCAAGATGTTTATTTGAAAAGGAAGCAAGGTAGTCGTACACCCTGATATCAGTTCCCAGAAGATTATTCAGAGTGTCGACGAAGAATCCCGTGTATTTGAAATAAGCAAGGAGTCCAATGTTGGAGATTATACTGACGAGGACAAAAAGCCGCCGCAGGCTCTTTGTACCTGAACGGTATATGAGCAGACCACAACAATAGTCGATACCGGTAACGATTATCAGCAGAAAAAGAAATAATCCTCCTGATTTAAAATAGAAGAAAAGACTTATGAGGAAAAGATATAAATTCCTCAAAACCAATTTTTTATAAACGACACTGTATCCAGCCAGAACCAGCAGGAAGAATATCCAGAATGCCGGAGCTGAAAAAATGAAAGGTTTGTCTGGATCATAACTGAAGATTCGTGAAACCAGGTTTGCGATCAATCCGGATGCTTCAGCCGTTTCTGACTGTTCCTGAATAAAGATTGCCGCAGGCAGGTCAGTTTCTACCTTTACTACTGAACCAGGCTTTAATAATGAATCTGTATAGCTACCGCTAAATAATCCTGAAACAAGATATTTTGCAATTGTATCTGCTCCGGGGTAAGTAAAATGGGTATAATCTTTCTGAGCAAGGGGCGGATCTCTTTCAACCCACTTAATTATAGAAGAGTCACCTCCCATTGCTCTGAACGAATCCCAGAAGATGGCTCCGGCCGCCAGTGCTGCTCTCTTCTGCGCTTCAATGATTGAGGGAATGTTGGGATATGACCTGGTACTGTCACCATCATTGAAAGCCATATCTGTCAGGCCCACGACTACAACGGGTGTACCTGGCGATATTTCCTGCAGAAGAGCGATCTGGCGGTATAAACCTTTTTCATAATAGGAGTATTCTTTCCTGACGTTTTTTACTAAATTCAGTCCATAATGCAGGATGAATAAATCAGGAGAAATCCGGTCGTAAAACTTTTTAAGTTTATCTTTCTCCACCATGGTAAACTCTAATCCGGCACTTCCTCTTTGAGGAAGATTGTCAACAACCAGTCCTGTATCACCCTCTATGCTTATGCCATAAATGTCGGGACTTACTCTCCCTTCAAATTCTATTGTGATGTTTGTAGCCTTGTAGAGTGAACATGTAAGCTCAAATAAACCGGTCCCTCTTATCAGAGTGTCTGCCAATACCGGGTAATCATCGGCTCTGACCGTAACTTTGACAATATCCCGTGAATTACCATAAAAGATCCTGAGTTTGTCGAAGATGGATGTTGTATAGTCTGCAAAAGTTGAAGGGACGATTCTGACGGAGGCTTTGACCGGAGCAGAAGATATCTCTCCTTCCGGCATATATCTGCAGATGGTCATAAAAGGCCCCAGGTTCCTGTGGCTGATCTCCCCTGCACGGAATGACAGGTAATTATATCTCTCCCAGTTTGATGATGATCTGATGTACACCGATTTGGTGTACATAACTGGTATGACAGGAAGGAACAGACCCGGACCGCTACCTCCGTAATCTTCTCTTAATGATTGCCGCAGATAAGATGTTATACGGTCGCCTTCAATTTGTGAATCACCGTAATACATTATCCTGATCTGTCCATGCCTGTAGTTTAAAGTATCTAAATAATCCTTTAAGGTGCCGGAAGGCTTTTTTTCTTCCTTTGGCGGAACGGTATCTTTTGTGCTGAGGTTATAGTCAGATTTCTGTGATAATGTATCAGGAGCCTGAATGAAATGGGCAGAGGTATCAATGGAAACTCTTGTAAATATTCCTTTTATGAGATTCCACGGTACGAATTCATTGACCTGTGGTAATTTAATATTATCCGGCATGAAATAATTCAGACCGATCAGACAGGCCAGCAAGATCAGTATTAACAGGAATGATCTGAAAGGGCGCATATATTAATCCTGGATCAGCTTTTTTTCCTGATTTTAAGTTTCTGTCCAACCTGTATCTTCCCCGGATCAGATATATTATTCAGTTTCAACACATCGGTAGTTGTCACATTGTCAAACATTTTTACTATATCCCAGATGGTATCCCCGTAACGAACCGTATAGGTAATATATTCCTCATCTTCAGCCGATTGTGTTGCCTGTGCTGTTGATCTGTTTTCAGTATTGGAAGGTACTGTTTTCCCTATCATATTCTGTTTGTCGGCAAACGACATTGAATTGACTTGTGCATAGTAATCCGCTTTTGAAGGATCAACATATACCACCAGTTTCTGGCCAATAAGGATCTTATTCCGGTATATATTGTTCCAGTAGCGAAGCTGTGACAATCCGATCCCATACCATTCAGCTATATAGCCCAGATTATCACCTTCCTTTACGGTATAAACAAGTCTGGTTTTACCTTTTATATTAGCCGGGACATAAGTTGAACGCGTAGGATCACTAATCCTGATTGTTTTGCTTAAATATACATCCTCTTTATAACTTCTTATGGTATCATTCATCTCAATAAAATCGCCAATATGGCTAATAGGCAAGGTTATTGCCATTGGCCTGGAAGCTCCGGGTACAAGGCCTGTCCGGTATTGTGAATTAAGAGCTCTGAGCTCGCCGGAAGGTATACCCATTACCTCTGAAATCTGAGTAAGGTGGATATCTTTGTTAAACAGTATAGTGTCTGTTGCAACAGGAAAATTCAGTGGCAGAGGTCTTATATTATGATCGGCAAAATAGTTAACTGCATAAGTAGCAGCAACATACTGTGGGATGTATCCTCTTGTTTCCCTTGGCAGTCTGTAATAAATTTCCCAGTAATCCTTTCTATTCCCTGAACGGCGTATTGCCTTGTTCACATTACCCGGACCACAATTATATGCTGCGATTACCAGAACCCAGTCATTATAGATATCATACAGGTCTCTCAAATATCTTGCTGCTGCATGAGTGGATCGGACAGGGTCTCTCCTCTCATCGACCACGGAATTGATAGTAAGACCATAGAACCTGCCCGTACTGTACATGAACTGCCATAATCCGGTAGCTCCCTTTGGTGAAACAGCATTGGTATTGAGTGCAGATTCAATCACAGCCATATATTTGAGCTCAGTAGGCAATCCGTATGAATCGAAAATATCTTCAATTATCGGAAAATAATAGTCTTTAAATCCAAGTACCACGCTGAACTTGTCCCTCTGCTTGACAGTGTATACATGTATATGGTTCCTTATTATGCTGTTATAACGCAAGTTGATTATTGAGTGTATGTTGCTCAGCCTTTCAACATAAACCGAATCAGGAAATTCTACTCCAACCGAATCGCCCACAAAATCTTCAGGTAATTCTTCAAGGGCCATCTTTACAAACCAGCTGTTGACAAGGCTGTCGAGATCTCTTGTGATCTTTTCTGTTTCTATATCCGTTTTAAGAATAATTGTATCGTTTTCAATAGATCCGTAAGCTTGCAGAATCGCACAAAAGATAGTAAAAAATAAAACTTTAAGTCTCATGATTCAATTACTATTAAAATGTCACTTTAAGGCTCAGGTGTAATCCTGCTCCAGCGGATCCGGGTGCGGGCACCTGTTCAGGAACTACTTCAAGATCCAGGTTATTGCTTATGTCAAAATTAAACAGACTGGCATCAACATTCGCGTCTAAAATAGATAAAAGATACCAGGCTGCAATCCCTATATACGAAAGATCGCGATACTTTTTATAATAATCCACTCTTAATAAGAGCTGATCCCTGACCCATGAGGAAGTGGAAGGATTATATGTATCAGGATGAAGAACAGGATCATACTCCGACGGATCGGTCCCTCTAATAAATTTAGCATAACTTGCTGTCTCCGGTATTTTATCTGTAAAATCCTGGTAAGCTTTCATAAATCTGTTATGGTACGTTGTATTAAAACTTATACTGTAAATGATGCCTCCGAAACCTGCATATACGATTGGTATTTTCCAGTATTTCCTGTTATATACCTGTCCGAGACCCGGAAATGCAACTGCCAGCATAGTTGCTTTCAGTGGTTCCGGTTTGAAGGTCCTGCTTTTCCGGGACATGACAGAGATTGTATCCTGTGCAAAGATCATGTGCTGAACACAAAATAATTGCAGGAGAATAATAATCACTATTTTTTTCACTGCGCCCAAAACAAATATTTACAGGTATTTGCCTCCATTACCTG
>LJUQ01000290.1 GCA_001304505.1 Bacteroides sp. SM23_62_1 | reverse complement strand
TTTGAAGATCTCATATTATTTATGCCTGTGAATTTTAATGAATTGGGTTAGTGACCAGGGTTCATTTCCGGTTTTCGACTTTCGTTTTTATTTATTCACTACACACCAGGCAAACACACAAACCGCTCATGGATAATTTCTTTCGCATCGCCCCAGTAATTGTCCGGATTTCGATTTTCGATTTTTCGGATTTCATTCCGGGATTATGGTGATTGTAGGGATTTTATTCAATGAAAAAATATCTGAAATTCTGTGATCTAAATTTTGATTCGTGCTAGATTTCTTCAAACTTATCCGTTATAAGAATTTGCTGATAATTGCCATCACGCAATATTTAATGCGATACTGTATTGTTAACCCTATTCTTAGAATTAGCGGATTTGAGTTGCAACTGGATCATTTTCATTTTGTATTGCTGGTTCTTTCATCTGTTCTAATCACTGCAGCCGGTTATGTAATAAACGATTATTTTGATACCAAAACAGATATGTTGAACAGGCCAGATACTGTGCTGGTTGGTATAAATATCAGTCGCCGGCAAGCCATGGCGATTCATATCCTTCTGAATATACTCGGTGTGGGAACAGGTTTTTATTTATCCATAAAGGTTGGAATTTTTGCTATTGGCCTGGCCTATTTCCTTGCCTCTGGGGTTCTCTGGTTTTATTCCACAACATACAAGAGACAGTTCCTTATCGGTAATCTTATTGTAGCTGTATTCACTGCAATGGTACCATTTATTGTTGTAGTATTCGAAGTTCCTCTTTTGAACCGCGTTTACAGGGAGGTGCTTTTACAGCATAATATGAACTTTAATATAATTCTTGCCTGGGTTGGGGGATTTGCTATTTTTGCCTTCCTTGCTACTCTGATCCGTGAGATCATCAAAGATATAGAGGATTTTGAAGGTGATATGGCTTTTGGAAGAAATACACTTCCTGTGGTGCTGGGTATAAAAACGACGAAAACAATTGTCGTAGCTATCATTATTGTTAATGTAGTTTTACTCATATATGTATATTTACGGTACCTTCTGTGGATGGTCAATGGCCGGCTTGATTATATTACACTGCTTTACTTTCTTATATGTATAGTGATTCCTTTTATTTACCTGGCCTTCCAGACTATCAGAGCAGATACCAGGGTACATTATCACAGGGCCAGTAACCTGACAAAACTGATTATGTTATCTGGTGTCCTGTATTCTGTGGTTGCCTTTTTCATTATCAATTACACATTTCAACCAGCATAAAATGGTCGGGAACATTTTGAAAGACTATCATGTAATCCTTGCGTCTCAATCACCACGAAGACAATACCTGCTGAAGGAACTGGGGCTTGATTTTGAGGTTCTTCCTGATCATGAAATAGACGAAAAATTCCCGGAAGAACTATCCAAAGAAGAAATTCCGGTTTATCTTGCTAAAAAAAAAGCTGATTCAGTGATGCCGGTTATTCCTTTAAAAACATTATTAATTACAGCTGATACAATCGTCTGGTTTAAAGGTAAAGTGATAAGTAAGCCGGCCAATCACACAGAAGCAGTCAGTATGCTTCATGAATTATCTGGTTCAATGCACGAAGTAATCACAGGAGTGTGTATTTCACTGACTGGTGGGAGACATACATTTTATTGTTCAACACTGGTCTGGTTTGCAGAATTGTCCGACAAGGAAATAAATAAATATGTGACGGAATACCGGCCCTATGATAAGGCAGGTGCGTATGGCATCCAGGAATGGATCGGGTACATAGGTATCGAAAGAATTGAAGGTTCCTATTTCAATGTTATGGGATTGCCGGTTCAAAAGCTTTATCAGGAATTAAAAAAAATAATCAAATAGTTACAGGGTCGCAAGATTACTTGGTCGCAAGGTTGAAAGGTCACATGATCACAAGGTCGCAAGTGCCGAAAAACAGGCAATCAGCCGTAGACTGATGCCAATGTTTTTCGAGCATCCTCGAAATGGCAAAGAAATCGCAGATTTCTGCCATTTCGGGAGTCACATGGTCACATGGCTTCAACAGGAAAAAGCTAAGGAAGAGTGATTTCAGGTTACAGGGTTGCAGGAGAAAGGTTTATATGTTTATCAATACAAAATAATAACCATATAGTCAAGGTTGTAATCCCGGTTACCTGAATGTGTCCACCTGCCTGCAGGCAGGGCAGGTTTGCGTGAAAAATTAATTATGACACAACCCTCTCCATGCACCATACTCTATGCACCCTGCTCCCTGCCCCCTGCACCCTGCTCTCTGCACCCTGCTCTCTGCACCCTGCTCCCTGCACCCTGCTCGATACCACATAAATAAAATAATGCATCATATGATAACATTCAGAGGACTTTTTACGCTAGGCCTGATTTATATTCTGACGCTGCATCTATCTTCTGCAAAGGAGGGGATGTGGCTTCCCCTTCTGCTTGAAAGATTGAATATTGAAGATATGCAGGAAAATGGTCTGAGACTTTCGGCTGAAGATATTTATAGTGTCAACCAGGCCTGCCTGATTGATGCCGTTGTGCTTTTCGGTGGAGGTTGTACAGGTGAATTAATATCTGATAAGGGTTTACTGATTACCAATCACCACTGTGGATTGAGCCGCATCCAATTGCATTCTACTGTTGAAAAAGACTACCTTACAGATGGCTTCTGGGCAATGAACCGCAGCCAAGAACTTCCCAATCCCGGGCTTGAAGTTACATTTCTGAGAAGAATGGAGGATATTACACAAAAGGTGCTTCAGGGTGTTACAATAGAAACAGATGAACCCGAACGTTACCGGATTGTAACTGAGAATATGGATAAAATAAGAGCAGATGCTATTGATGGGACAAATTATGAGGCTGAAATTAAACCATTCTATTATGGTAATCAGTATTTCCTTTTTGTATATGAAGTGTATAAAGATGTCAGACTTGTTGGTGCGCCTCCATCATCAATTGGAAAGTTCGGATGGGATACTGATAACTGGATATGGCCAAGACATACAGGTGATTTTTCCCTGTTCAGGATATATTCGGATGAAAATAATAACCCGGCTGATTATTCCCCTGATAACATTCCTTATAAACCCAGAAAGTATTTACCAATATCCCTGAAGGGTATACAGGAGAATGACTTTACCATGGTTATCGGGTATCCTGGAAGTACTTACCAGTTTCTTACTTCCTGCGACCTGAGAAACATCGTCCACACAAGTGTACCCAGTAAAATAAAAGTACGGACAATCAGAATGAATATTATGCAGGAAGAAATGATGAAAAGTAATGAAGTCATGATAAAATATGCGTCCAAATACAGCAGGGTGACAAATTCATGGAAAAAATGGATCGGTATGCTGAATGGCCTGGAAAAAGTTGGAGCATTAAACAAAAAGTATGCGTTTGAGAAAACATTTAATGAGTGGGTAAATTCAGATGAAGAAAGAAAAAGAAAATATGGAAATATTTTAGATGAAATAGAACTTGTTTGTGACGAGATAGATTCAATTATCCTGGCAAATGATTATTACAGCGAAATAGTCATGGCAATTGAATTTTTCGACGTGGCATCTGAATTAAGGGAGTTGGTTGAAGAGTATGAAGATGAGACAGTATCCCCTGATGATTTTCAGAAATCATTGAATAGCTTCAGGAACTTTACAGGAGGATTTTATAATAACTACCATGAACCAATAGACAGAAGAGTTTTTGCGCGGTTAATGGAAGTATATGCCCAGGATCTGTCCGTTGATTTCCAACCTGAAATTTTTCAGAAAGTCAACACAAAATTTAACAGAGATTTTGGATTATTTTCTGATTGGCTTTTGCAGAAAACAATTCTGACAGATGAACAGGAAATGAAACAACTGGTTGAAGAATTTGATAAGAAATCAGTTAAGCGAATAAAAAAAGACCCGGGCTATGTCCTTTTCAGCCAGTTTGATGACCTGTTGCAGGAAGTCAGGTTTGCCTACGCGCAACTGGAATATCTACTTGATTTTTACTACCGGATATACATAAATGGTATAATGGAGATGTATCCTGACAGGGTATTTTATCCTGATGCAAACCTGACTATGAGGGTTACCTATGGCAGGATAGAGGATTATTCTCCCCGTGATGCGGTTATATATGATTTTTATACAACCCTTGGCGGAGTGATGGAAAAGGAGAGAGAAGGTGTGTATGATTATATTGTTCCGGACAGGTTGAAAGAACTTTATCAGTTAAAGGATTATGGAAGTTATGGTACAGGAGGGGAAATGCCGGTTTGCTTTATTGCAAGTAATCATACTTCAGGTGGAAATTCCGGCAGCCCTGTTCTGAATGCTGACGGGCAACTGATCGGAATTAATTTTGACCGCAACTGGGAGGGTACAATGAGTGATTATATGTATGATCCCGACCAATGCCGCAACATCATACTTGATGTCCGTTATGTTTTGTTTATCATTGATAAACTTGCCGGCGCCGGGTATTTAATTGATGAGATGACGCTTGTTTATTAATTATTCCGGGCATGATTTTACATCATGCCCGGAATAATTTTTTTACTATTTTCGTAACAACATTTATAAAAATCGTAACACCATGGCTGTAACACGATTTGGCGTATCCCTGGAAGAGAATCTTTTAAAGAAACTTGACCAGCTGGTGACCAAACACCAGTTCCCCAACCGGTCACAGGCCATCCGGTTCCTGATAAATCAGCATATTGTGGAGGATAAATGGAAAGAAGACCAGGATGTTGCAGGGGCACTTGTACTTATTTATGATCATCATAAACGGGATTTGCAGAAGCAATTAACCGGTTTACAGCACGATTATCACTGCCTGATCCTTTCGAGTCAGCATGTTCATCTTGATCATCATAATTGTCTGGAAACCATTACACTGAAGGGCAAGTCAGGCAAGTTGCTTAAGCTTGCCGACAAGCTCCGATCCATTAAGGGTATCAAACATGGTAATCTTGTAATGAGTACAACTTGAAGAATTGGTATACTAGTATACTGGTATATTGGTGAGTGTGAGTGAAGGGGGACTGGGTATTGGTGAGTGGTTAACTGGGTAGATTGTTAAATTGTTAAACTACAACATATTAATAGAATTATAATCTGCAATTTAACAAATCAACCATTGAATGAGACAAAATCAAAAACGAAAGTATTTATGGAAAATGATTTAGGAATATTGACAACGACAGCTGCGACTATTGCTTTTATTCATACGCTATTTGGCCCAGATCATTATTTG
>LJUQ01000289.1 GCA_001304505.1 Bacteroides sp. SM23_62_1 | reverse complement strand
AATCCCGGCTCTGGTGCAAACGGAGATATCCTCTTCGGTGATAAGAAATTTAAAAACTTCGAATTATCAATAGACTGGAAAGCCAGTAAGATGGCTAACTCAGGCATCTTTTTTAATATAAGGGAAGTGTCCGGCAAACCAATCTATTATGCAGCACCCGAGGTCCAGGTTCTCGACAATGTTGATGCAACCGACAATAAGATTGCAAGTCACCTTGCCGGTTCACTGTATGATATGATTGGAGCAGATCCAAAAACTGTTAATCCTGCCGGAGAATGGAATACAATTGTTATCCATGTGCAAAATGGTAAGGTCACTCACACTCAGAACGGAGTAAAGGTTCTTGAGTATGAACTGTGGACTCCTGCATGGGATGAACTTGTTGCCAATAGCAAATTCAAAAATTTCCCTGGGTTTATTGAAGGTATTGCTAAAGAGGGTTATATCGGTCTCCAGGATCATGGATATCCGGTCTGGTTCAGGAATATCAAAATACGGGAATTATAGTTGTTTTGAGGTCTTATTGACCTATATATATCATTTGTTAATTATAAAATTCGAATAACTATCTATATATGAATATTATAATTGAATACTGCTGATTCATGATATAAATGCGACCACCTGTTACTAACCAGAATTTTTTTTATCCATAATGGTTTTGGAGTAAATCCTAAAAAATCTCTAATTGCTTGACATTCTGATAATTTTATAATATTTTTATTTTTGATTTCTCACATTTCGCAGAGTTTGACTGCATAGCACCTGGCGTTTCAGCTTTCAGTTTATTTATCGCATACTAAAACTATAAGGTGATGAAAACAAGACTATTACCATTGCTAGTTCTTTTTACTACCACGGTTAGCATTAATTCACAGGATAATATGGATAAAATTATCCACGTTTGGGGAGGTGTGATCTATTATGAAAAATCTCCTCTATTGGTAGATCAGGACGGAAATATTTATTTAACGGGTTTCTTTCATGACACGGTCTTTTTTGAAAGTGAGAATAACTTCCTTGTTACCGTTGATAGTTCAGACTCATTTTTGGCAAAAGTCTATCCGGATGGTACACTAGCCTGGAAAAAAGCAGTATCCGGATTTGCCCATGAGTATATTCTTGATATAGAGGTGGATCAGGAGGGTTTTATATATTTCATCGGGGATTTCGGTGGAACCTTAATGATTGATACCGCTTATATTGAAGCTGCAGGATATAATGATGCTTATTTATGTAAAATGGATCCTGATGGCAGGCTGATAAAACTTATATCTGATGAAGAACTCCATTTCTTTAAGATGGCGATGGATGGGAATGGACAAATGTATCTTATCGGACTTGCTAAGGGCAACCAGCTTTTTAATTTTGCCTTTGAGACATCAGGACATGATTCTCAAGGTTATGGTGCTTTTACAGCTAAGTTGAACAGTAGTTTTAATGCTGACTGGGTAATATCGATTTGTGATAGTGCAAACTTAAATCAACCGGCTGGTTCATTTAACAGGGCTGTTATTACAGATTCTTTCAATAATGCATATATATCCGGGAGAGTGAATGATGATACGATTCAATATCTAAGCAAATTTGATCCGGATGGAAATATGTTATGGTTTAAATCCCTTACTCCAGCGGATAGTGTCGATATTGCTGATTTATTTGTTGATAAATTCGATAACTTATACGCTGTGGCAGGGGGAAGTATTAGCAAATTCAACAATGATGGAGATAAGTTATGGAGAAAAGAAATTAGTTACAGATTCTGGACATATGCAGTAGATCAAAATGGTTATACTTACTTAATATACTTTGAAAACTGGGGATCCCTTGATGGTTTTATGATTGTTGATCCGAACGGTTATATTGTTTATGATTATTCTTTTGATAAAATAGAATTTCATCAATTGGCAATGGATGCTGATGGGAATGTTTATTTAAATGGCTTATTTGCAGACGAGATTTCCGTTGAAGGTAAACCCTTAAACCCGAAAAGAGGTGAAAACTTCATAATGATGAAACTGAAATCTGAAGAAATGATCGGGGGTTTATATTATGATGGCACAAATCAGGAGAGGAATTTCTCTTTATATCCCAATCCTGCTATAGATATCCTGAATATTGAAACAAATATTTCTAACCTACATTGCATTGAAATCACCTCCCTAAACGGACAACTACTTTACAACACGAAAACAGAAGATCACACTTTCCAGATCGACCTCTCATCCTTCCAGAAAGGAATTTATTTCATCACGGTAAGGTCCAGAGATTATGTGATAACTGAGAAAATAATTAAGCTATAATCTTAAATCCCAATTCAATCCATGAACAACCAGGAACCAGGAACTAAGAACCACAATACCCGGACGCCCGGCCGGGTATTGTATTGTTTGACCTTTGGACTAATTTTGTCAATCTGATGGGTCAAATAAATGAACAGTTTTAATGACCAATTTTTATCTTGAAGTACATCTTAGTTCTAATTTAGCTGACAACAAACAGGCAATTATTCTTTCCATTTTGTAATGGAAATAAAGTATTATTATAAAACTTTATCCAAATCCTATTTTTATCAAAATTGAGTCGGTAATGAATGACTAATTAAAGAATTTATCTTACTCTGCAGGTAGAGTAATAAAGAATCTGCTTCCTTTTTCTTTCTCACTTTCAACTCCGATCCTGCCTCCGTTTCTTACTATGAAATCATGGCAAAGCAGAAGCCCGAGTCCTGTCCCGCGTTCATTGGCGGTCCCCTTTGTTGAATAGGTGTTGTCGATCCTGAAAAGTTGATTTAGTTTGTCTGAGGGAATACCGACTCCATTATCAGTTACGATGACTTCAATTTTTTTCCCATCTGCCTCCAGGTTAATTTCATTTGATGAAATTTTCACTTCCCCATTCGGATGTGTGAATTTTATTGCATTGGAAATAAGGTTGCGAAGGACCGTACTGATCATATTCCGGTCGGCAAAAACGGTTAATCCATCCGGGATAGAAGATCGCAAATTAATATTCTTTTTACCTGCAATAGGCCTGTGAAGGTTTATATTTTCATTAATAAGTGATGAAAGGTCAAATCTTCTTGGTTCAAATAATGTTTTTCCGGTTTGAAGATTAGTCCATTGCAGAAGGTTATCTATCAACCGGTACAGATCCGTGGCAGCTTTATCAACCTGTTTAAGGGAGTCGTGTTTTTCTTCTTCGTTAAGTCCATGATATTCCATTAACAGAGCCTGTACTATCGACATCAAAGCTGTCATAGGATTTTTCAGGTCATGTCCGATGATTGTGAACAGTTTATTCTTTGCTGCATTTAATTCTTCCAGTGCATTTTTCTGTTCTTCAATTTCTTCCTTTTGCCTGGCAATTTCTTTTGTTCTTTCCAGGATCTGTTGCTCCAGAATATTTTTATCTCTTTTAAGTTTATTGATCCGCCACCGGATATATCCGAATATTCCCCCAATGATCAGAAGGCAATAAATGATGTAAGCAGTCTTGCTTTGCCACCAGGGAGGCCTTATTACGATTTTTATATTGTCACCTTCAAAGTTCCACATGCCATCATTATTTGAACCCATTACATGAAAGACATATGTGCCAGGTCGGAGGGCCGGATAATCTGCAAACCTTCGTGTCCCTGCTTCCACCCATTCCTTATCTACCCCTTCCATTTTGTATTTATAGCTGTTTTTTTCCGTATTCACATAATTAAAAGCTGAATATTCAAATGAAATAAAATTCTGATGATGTGGTAGTATTACTTTTTCCGTTTCCGTGATATTTTTCTTAAGTAATGATTTTTCTCCAACTGGAACAGGACGGTTGAACAATTTAATGTTCGTTATCATAACAGGTGGGATATAGGAATTATCGGCAATACTATCAGGGTGAAATATATTGAAGCCATTTATCCCTCCAAACATAAGCTCCCCGGAGCTGGTTTTGTAATATGCTCCTGTGTTGAATTCATTGCTTTGTAAACCATCTTCCACATCATAATTTCGAAAAGTCTCCTGATGGGGATTAAACCTGGAGATTCCATAATTTGTACTTAACCAGAAATTTCCATGATCATCAGGTACTACACTGTAAACAACATTGTTTGGTAATCCTTCTTCAGTGGTATAAACTGAAAATTTTTCTGTTTCACGGTTAAACTTATTCAGTCCATGATCAGTGCCCACCCATATGATGTTGTTAGTATCTTCGAATATGCAGCGAATCCGGTTACTGCTGATGCTATTTGAATCATTGGGAATATTATAATATCTTTTGAATTTACCCGTTCGTTTATCCAGAACATTCAATCCACTTCCATATGTGCCGACCCAAAGGTAATTCAGATGATCTTCAAACAGACAGAATACTAAATTGCCGCTGATACTTTGTGGATCATCAGGACGGTTTATAAATCGTGTAAAAGAATCATCATTGTTATACCGGTTAAGACCACCGCCCCCTGTACCAATCCATATTGTACCATCCTGACTTTTATAGATATCCCTTATGTTCTGTGAACTGATACTGGTCGTATCATTGGATACAGGCATGTATTGTCTGGAAATATTTTTTTCCGGATTTATGCGGAATAAACCATTCAGACCTGTTCCAATCCAGAAAGTGCCATCATCACTTTCTGTAACAGAAAGTACAACATAGTTGAGAGATGCTTCCGGATTGTTACGATCGAAAGGGAATGGAATAAACTGATGTGAATCCCGTTGGAAGCAATATAATCCTCCACCCTGTGATCCGATCCAGATTCTACTGTTTCTGTCTTCAAGGATCTCCCAGACAAAATTAGAAACAACACCTTCAGGATTCTGATAATGATAAAATTTCTGTTTTCGAAGTGAAAATTTGTTAATGCCACCCCCTCCGGTTCCGATCCACATAGTGCCGCATTCGGATTCTTCCAGGGAAAAGATAATATTATTACTGATACTGAAAGGATCATCAGGATCATTAAGGTAATGTGTGAATGTGCCTGATTCTCTGTTGAATCGATTCAGGCCGCCATATTGTGTCCCAATCCAGATTACAGGTTCATTTACATGCGACTCAAGTATGCAAACAACAAGGTTACCAGATAGACTTCCTGAATCATTCGGGTTATGAGAATATAATGTAAATATTTCTGAGCTGGGATCGAATTTATTCAGTCCACTAACATTTAAACCTATCCAGAGAAGGCCATAACTATCTTCAACAATACATGAAATATTGTTACCTCCGACACTGTTTAC
>LJUQ01000288.1 GCA_001304505.1 Bacteroides sp. SM23_62_1 | reverse complement strand
AAGGTTACCCTGTGCCATCCCCACTGATCCCAGTAATTGAATAGTTTATTGATATCTCCTTTTACCTCAACGGCCAGTTTGGTGCGGCTGGCTTTGTCCTCATCAACATTTTCAACTGCTACTCCCTGGTGAAAAATGATCTGTTTCTTTCCGTGGTCAAACTGAATGGTTGTTGTTATCTCGCCGAGCGGGAATAATGAACGGTTGCATGCTCCCTTACGGTCTTCCGAATGATTCCTGATGTGGTATGGATTGGCAGGGCCATCAGGGCCGAACATATGGTTTGAAGCCACACAATGAGCATAGATGATCTGGTTTTTTGATGTATCAATTACCGGATCAGAGATGAATCCAGGCCTTCCTGCAAGGTATGTCATGGTGAGTTTGGTCATGGTAGAACGCTGGTCGGCTTCGCATGCACCAACCAGACCATCATTATCGAGCTGCATAAAACCGAGGCAGGGATAGGCTTCAACCATCTGACCGCTGTAAATCCCACCCAGGCAATTAATGGTGATGGCCTGGGCATGGTGGTTCTCCATCAATTCCAACATGGAAAGGTAAATGGCAGCAGATTTTACTATTTCCTCTTTCGTTGGTTCAATGATCTTTTCTGCTTCATTCATCCACTTCTCAGCTATCACTAAAGCTTCCTTCTGCTTAATGTTACCGTATATATCATTGATTTCATCAAATCCGACAGGCAATACTTTCGTTCCGTAGACCTCCTCAATCCTGGAATCGGTATTGGCTCCCACCACAAGGATTGTTGAAGATTTAAGTTTTTTCAGGCAGTTGAAACAATTCACAGCATCGACAAGATCCTGATAGTTGGAGGATGAAACCGCAAGGACTTTATGACCCTCACGTCTGGCCCAGGCATAACTTGTAAGGAATTCACCTGATCCTGCAAACAGGTTATCAGCAATAATGGTTGGTTTACCTGATGCTATTATGGTTTCAGTTAAATTTCCCCATAAACACCCTGCGAGATATACAACGTATCCATCTAAATCCTGATCCATGGCAAGGATTTTTTTCCCTTCATCCTCTGTTCCTAACATTGTACTATAGGACATCAGTTCAATACCCGGACATCCGGTTTCAAGGATTTGATGCACTTCTTTGATGTGCCCTTCAAAATCATAATGAATGTTCGGCCAGTTGGGTTGATTGGGATCAGGATAGCCATATATGATCCGGACCTTTGCTTTTTCCTGGGGAAGTTGTGGTCCTGATCCAAATTGATTGAATGTCCTGAGAGGTATATAAGGCAATAACAGTGTGCTGGCTGCACATGATGAACATTTCCCGATGAATCTGCGACGGGATATTGAATAATTTTGTTTGTGGATTTGTTTCATTGGTAGAATGTTTTTATGGTTTATCTGAGAATTTTGGGAATTCAGGATTTTTTTATGTTAATTAACCTAAGTTGCTAGTTGCAGGTTACAGGTTGCAAGTTAATATGTTATAAATCAGAACATTAATTAAGTTATAATTGATTTACACTATTATTTGTAATTAATATGTTTAATTACAATACATTGATATTTAATAACTTGAAACTTGTAACCTGCAACTAGCAACTTGAGTTAATTAATTTGTAGTATTGTTATTCCAATAGATTTCAATGCTCCGACAGAATTATCTACATCAATATCCCTGATAAGGAAATGATCCCTGGAATAAGCAGAGATGGCCATAACGGGAATTCCTTTTTCAGAAAGACATCCTGAAATCTTTGTGAGAATGCCTACGGTATCCAATGAAAATATGATATCTAAGGTAAGGATTTTCCAGTTTTTTTCGTACTCCTTAAGAATGGTCCCTTGCAATTTATTTTGATCGATGATTACAGTGATCTCATTTTTGTCTTTAATAACAGCGAATGCATCGGGATAGCTCTGATCAGACTTGATAATGGCGAAGGATTCTTTCCAGAAATATGCTGTGGCGTTTTTTAAATAATCTTTGGATTTCATTTTTAGTATTTCAGATATTATTTCTTATAAGTTATGTTCCAATCAGAAAATTAATGAATATTTTTGGAAAGTATTAATGAGTTTTTTTGAAGTGGAAGAAAAACTTCAAACAGATCCGCCTGAAACAGACAAATTATTTTAAACCCAGTGTTTTAAGTTCAGTGAAGTCTGTGACATAATCTACGGACTCACCCCTTTTTGATTCCCCCTCTCTCGCGAGAGTGGGGGACAGGGGGGTGAGTCAGTAAAATGAGTATGAGGAGATACTTTCATCAAGATTTGTTACCATTAATCTAAAGTATCACGTTGCCGGCAGGCAGGTACCAGCGCAAATCTGCGAGAATTAATAAATCCAAAATCATAATAAATTCCGATGATTCTGAAAAATTCCTTAAATTCAGATGAAAAAAAATAATCCTGTCATGAAAAACTTAACAAACCCTCTCATTTATGTTTGGTCGATTTTGATCGTATCTCTTGTTTTATTCAATCAATGCAGTCTTAATGATACTTCTGTTTACAACAGGATAAGAGATTATGCTGATCAGATCAGTGTGATCGATGCTCACGAACATCAGCACTGGCCGGAAGAATATGGAGATCACCGGTTCACTTTTTATAACCTGTTAGCTACGAGTTATTTATCGGCTGATGTCCGTTCAGCGGGTGCAGAAGGATTTGACTGGAATGCCATGGACACCCTCAGCCCGGATATATTGTGGGCAATGTATGGTGAAGCACTTGATTATACGCGGGGCACCAGTTATTACAGCCATTTTGTGAAAGGTTTTCAGAAGTTATACGGTTTTAGTGACCTCTATTTTACCAGAGAAAACCTCACAACCCTCACTGCTCAGATAGAAGAGAACTATAAAGATTACAGGACCTGGTTTGATGAAGCCTTCCATAAAGCCGGTTTTGAACTGATGTTCGTTGACCAGTACTGGAAACCGTTTAATACTGAGCTGGATGACAGATATTTCGCGTTGGTTTTTCATATTAATCCGCTGATCGCTGCATCCAGCCGGAAGCCTGAAAAAGGCTCCGAACCGGGATCCTTTTATAAAGAGGCAGAAAATGAAGGGTACGAGATCAGCAATCTGGATGATTACCTGGTATTCTGTGGCCATCTCTTTAAGAAGAATATTGAAAATAATGCTGTCTGTCTGAAGAATTCCCAGGCATATTCACGAACACTTTATTATGAAGATGTCCCTTTTGAAGAGGCCCGGATTTTGTATAACAAACCTTCATCCCGGTTAACTCCTGCAGAGGCAAAAAAGATTGAGGATTTTATGTTTCACTGGATCATTAATAAATCAATTGAATATGACCTTCCCATCCAGATCCACACAGGTTATCTTGCAGGTAACGGGAATGTGCTGGACAACGGAAAACCTGTTAAGCTGAATAATCTGTTCCTGCAGTACCCGGAAGCGGAATTCATTCTGTTTCATGGTGGCTACCCGTGGACCGGAGAGTATGCTGCTTTTGGCAAAATGTTCCGGAATGTATACCTCGACATTGTCTGGTTACCACAGATATCGCGTGAGGAAGCTGTTCATGCCCTGGATGAGATGTTTGACTGTGTACCTTATAATAAGTTCTTCTGGGGTGGGGATTGCGGTCTGATTGAAGAGTCAACCGGGTCACTGGAATATGGAAAAGATGTGGTAGCGGAGGTTTTATCGAAAAGGGTTCAAAGAAGACTGCTCACAGAGGAGGTGGCTTTTGATATCGTCGATAAAATATTCCGGGAAAATGCCATTGAAGTGTTTAAATTGGAAGAAAGGCTGGGAAAGGAATTTTAGGGATTTAAAAATACACACCGGAATTAATACTTAAACTACTGATTCTCATATGTATATTTCTGTCTTCAATAGAATTACCACAGAGAACATATGAGGCAGATAGAAATAATATTAGCTTATTATTGATATGATAATCAAAACCAATTCTACCCAATCCTGCCCATAAAAATTTTACCATCGGCATATCATTTTCAAAATCAATAGATGTAATGCTACCGGGAAATTCCATAATTAGCTCTCTGTGTGAATCGGGCTTTATGATATAATTAAATCCAAATCCAAGATTAATAGCAGGCCTTAATTTTCCCCTCGGATATGTGTATTTAAAGGAGGTAAGACCCTTCAATGATAATGCATTAAAATCGACATTGTTGTATTCAAACAGCATGAATTTTTCAGTTTTTTCCTTACAATAGAAATGCATTCTTCCTATGTCTGACTCAATCTGAAATGATAATTTTTCGTTGATTCTGGGTAAAGAACCATTCATTAAAAAACCAGCAGAAGGATTCACCGACATATTAAAGTTAGCACTATAATAATCAAAGGATAAATAAACAACATAATTATCTCCGTAACTTACGTTATGGATATTTAGACTTATGATCGGAGCAAATTTTAAAAGTACCTTTGGTATTTCTTTCTGGTATACAATGCAATTATCATCCTCACAAACATATGCGTGATAATCCTTTGAAATGTTGATCAGAGACTGATGGTTGATGTGTGCCTTGTCAAGCTCGGGCTGGATTTCATTACAATCCGCGAAAAATATTTTAAGATTCCAATATGTCTTCGCGTTTGAATATCATAGTAACCTTTATAGTGTCCATTATCAACGACAATCATTTTTCTTTCATTTGTCAGTTCCACAAGTGTTGAATCCTCTTTTTCAATAAAGTAATGATCAATGTTTTTAGTATCACGGTAATAATATAAATCTGCGATACCGTCTACCAGGTATTCGATGAAAACAGGCACCGTTTCTTCAGTTTGTTTTACATATCTTGATATATAATATTTATCTCCTGTAAACCGGTAAGCCTTTATTTCAAAAGGTTTGTAGTTGGTTTTCTCTGCTTTTTTATGTTTTTTAAAACTGCATATTTGTGCATTTATCATATCTCCCCTGAAATCGATCAATCCATGGATGGTGTCATTTTCCAGGGTAATGATATATCCCGGGCGGAAATCGGCCTGGCAGGAACCTTTCCCGGGATAAACAAGACAGGCAATAATAATTACCAGAATGGAAATATTTCTCATTTGTGCCTCAATGGATCTAATTATTTGCTATAGAAATTATTCTATAAAATGATTTAATTCATAATAATATTGAAACACATATGGAAAAGACAGGACTAATGTTGAATTAATGGTTATTTATTCATTTATTCTTAAAGTAAAGTTAAAAAGAATTTAAATTCATTCTAATATGTGAGTTGAAATTTATTTATT
>LJUQ01000069.1 GCA_001304505.1 Bacteroides sp. SM23_62_1 | reverse complement strand
CGTAATGGACACAATGGTTGCAATGGTCGCAATAGTCACAATGGTTAATAGGTTTAGCACATCATCATAATCCAACATCCAATCCTCACACCAATTAACCAATTAACCAACAACCTAAAACCCACACCCATTACTCCCACTTACCAATCTACCAATATACCAATCTACCAATATACCAATATACCAATCTACCAATTAAAGTTCGAAAAAAATTATTATTAAATTTATCAAATCAAATAAAGCATGGTAATTCTGATTTATTCAAATTAACAAATCACAATGGATATCACTTTCAATCTCAGCTGGCTGGACTATACGATCATGATCGTATATTTTGCCTTTGTACTGGGAATAGGTTGGGTATTGAAGAAATACATGAGATCGGCAACAGATTTTCTTGAGGCTGGACGTTCCATCCCTGCCTGGGTTGCCGGGCTGGCTTTTATCGCAACCAACCTGGGTGCGCTGGAGGTCATCGGGATGGCTGCAAATGGTGCCAAATACGGTTTGATGACCGTCCATTTTTACTTTATCGGGGCTATCCCGGGAATGATATTGCTGGGGATTTTTATGATGCCCTTTTATTATGGATCAAAGGCCAGGTCTGTCCCGGAATATCTGAAACTCAGGTTTGATGAAAAAACCCGCGGATTTAATGCGATCTCTTTTGCTGTCATGACCATCTTCGCATCCGGCATTTCAATGTATGCACTGGCTATGCTGATGGAAGTACTTCTTGGCTGGAACTTCAATTTCAGCCTGATGATATCTGCCATTATTGTGTTGATATACGTTTACATGGGCGGATTATCTTCAGCTATTTATAACGAAGTACTCCAATTTTTCTTGATCGTCATCGGATTTGCCCCGCTGGTGGTTCTTGGCTTGATAAATATTGGCGGATGGGATGGATTAAAAGAAGCTTTAAATACTACAGCTGTTGCAAATGGATTCGAAGAAAGTGCATATATGCATTCCTGGCAAAATACGGGTAGTCCGGATTCAAATCCGATGGGAGTAGGGTGGTTTGGCGTGGCCATGGGATTGGGTCTTGTACTGGGTTGTGGGTACTGGTGCATTAATTTTCTCGTAGTCCAGAGAGCTATGGCGGCCAATTCAATGTCTGCGGCACGGCGAACACCTCTTATAGGTGCCATACCAAAAATGTTCATCCCATACCTGGTTATTATCCCAGGGATGATTGCCATTGCACTGACGTACATGCCTGACAGCGGTTTCCAGCTCCCGGTGAAAGGAGATTCCTTTGATTATGATAAAGCAATTCCCATGCTTCTGGGCAAATATTTCCCAACAGGTGTTCTGGGCCTTGGCCTTACCGCCCTGATGGCCTCATTTATGTCAGGAATGGCCGGGAATGTGACGGCTTTTAATACTGTGTGGACCTATGACATTTACCAGAGCTATATAAATCCGGATAAGTCAGACAAGCATTATCTCAGGGTCGGGCAGCTTACGACTGTGGTTGGCGTCATTGTGAGCATAGGAGCTGCATATATGGCAAGATTTTTTAATAACATCATGGATTTTCTCCAGCTGGTTTTTGCATTTATCAACGCACCTTTGTTTGCCACATTCGTGCTTGGAATGTTCTGGAAAAGGGCCACAGGACATGGTGCTTTCTACGGGCTCGTATCCGGAACTCTGGCGGCAGCTATTCACCATGGTTTGACAAGCCCGGAAGGATCTCACATGCTGATTAAGGGAGGATGGCTGGGTACTGTGGTCCATTACTACCCA
Source organism: Bacteroides sp. SM23_62_1 (assembly GCA_001304505.1). Taxonomy (GTDB): domain Bacteria; phylum Bacteroidota; class Bacteroidia; order Bacteroidales; family SM23-62; genus LJUQ01. Next base: position 16,510 of record LJUQ01000069.1, on the reverse strand, counting down.
AGCGAAATGGCCCAGAATTTCTGGACTGCTGTATATGCTTTCACCGCATGTTTTATGATTACTGTTCTGGTATCCGTTACAACGAAACAATTAAAAACCAATGAACAGCTGACAGGACTGGTCTGGGCTTTAACACCAAGGATCAAAGAGGATGGAGTACCCTGGTTCCGGAGTCCTGAAATTCTGGCTGTTATTGTCGGCATAATTGCAATTGCATTTACTATTTACTGGTGGTAAAAAAATTAAGTTATGGGCTTAGATATCAAAATCCCGATCGGCCTCCTATTTACCATTCTGGGAGTTTTGCTGACTATTTATGGGCTGACTACAATAGGGGATATAGAGTTATATTCGCGGTCTATGAATATTAACATCAACCTCTGGACAGGATTGACAATGGTTGTAATTGGCATTATTCTCCTGGCGACGGCCAAATACAGGAGAGATACTGTTGAAAAAAAGGAAAGTTAAGTAAATACAGGACACAGAGTATCACAGAGAGACAGGAGAACCACTGAGAATAATATCTCAGTGAACCTCAATAATCTCTGTGATACTCTGTGACCTATAAAATTAATAAAATGAAAAAAATACTTCCAGGAATCGTGGCAATCCTTATTTTATTAATTGCTGTTACTTCTTCCTGTACAAACAACTTACAAAAGGAAGAGCGTCCGCAACAGCTTGAACCGGCCGTACCTGAATCGGTTGGATTTTCATCGGAACGACTGGCCTGTATTGATTCAGTTGTCAATGATTATATTAACAGGGAATGTTTTCCCGGAGCCGTTGCCTTGATTGCACGGCACGGGAGGATCGTCTATCATAAGAGTTTCGGGATGCGTGACCCTGCCATACAGGATGCCATGCAACCGGATGATATTTTCCGCATTGCCTCCATGACCAAAGCGTTAACCAGCGTTGCTGTAATGATGCTTTATGAAGAAGGGCACTTTCTGCTGGATGATCCGGTTTCTAAATACATCCCGGAATTTAAGAAACCACAGGTGCTGATTAAACTGAATCCTGATACGACTTATATTGCAAGGCCGGCAGTACGAGAGATAACCATACGGCACCTTTTAACACATACGTCCGGAATAGGTTATCCTTTCATCCACTCTGAGATCAGACCTTTGTATGAGAAACACGGTATTCCGGACGGATTCGTAATAACCGATGCTATTTTGAAGAATGCTATTCCAGCTCTTGGGACACTCCCACTTTTGCATGATCCGGGAGAAAGGTATACCTATGGGCTCAATACCGATGTGCTGGGTTATTTTGTTGAGGTTATTTCTGGTCAATCATTTGATGATTTCCTGAAAGAAAGACTTTTCATTCCACTTGGAATGGAAGATGCCTGTTTCTATCTGCCAGATGAGAAAGCAGACAGGCTTGTCCCGGTGTACGCCAGTAATGATCAGGGTTTTGAACCATCAGATGAGCCATTATATAACTATCCCTTCACGGGAGGTAAAAGTTATTTCTCCGGTGGTGCAGGCATTTCCTGTACCATTCTTGATTACGCCAGATTCATGCAGATGATGGTGAATGAAGGATCATATAACGGACATCAGGTACTTGGCAGAAAAACCATAGACCTGATGACCATGAACCAGGTCGGTAATCTTTATGGTGATGGCGGATTTGGTCTGGGATTCGGCCTCGTTACAGATGGGAACAAACACCAGATTTTAAGTTCGGTTGGAAACTACAGCTGGGGCGGATATTTCTCCACCACTTTCTGGATGGATCCCCAGGAGGATCTGATTGCATTGTTCTATACCCAGATGTTTCCTATGTATTATGGTGAAATTCATAATAAATTCCAGGTGTTGACATACCAGGCGTTGATTGGGGAGTGACTAATGAATACATTCATAAATCAATTAAGTACCATATCCCTATAAAAGTTTTTGTGTTCATAGTAACCCATTATCAATGGATACATCACATTGACAGCATCTTGTCATTACAGGTAATCGGTCAGAAAAACATATTAAGATCGTTTAAAACTAACTTAACATAAAATCAACCTATGAAAAATTTTTGTCTCATTTTTCTGACTGTTTTTTTCTTCTCATGCAAACAACAATCATCCGAAATCCCTGATCATTTCAGGCATGTCGACCAGGTAATCTGGGTGGTAGAGAATATGAACAATACAGTCGCTCATTGGAAGGATCTCGGATTTAACCAGGTCTTGGACCTGGATACAGTAGATGCGACTCTTATTACCTCCAGGAAAGAGGTAAAACTGAAAATGGCCAGGGCCAACCTTGGCGGATCAAATATCACGTGGATCGAGCCGCTGGAAGGAGAATCGGTTTTCTCAGAATTCCGTACTTCATATGGCGATGGAGCGATGAGTCTTGTTCACAGGATGGACAGCAAAAAAGCCCTGCAGCAGGAATTGAAACGTTTGTCAAAGATTGGACTGGATATCAGGGAAGAGATTGAAATCTTAACTGGTAAAGGGGAACTGTATTATATATTAATGGATAGCCGGGATGAAGGCAAATATTATCTTGGTTATACATATGGTGATAAAGGCCTGGAGATGATACAGGAGCTTTCTTCGGCTAACCTGCATAATATGAAGATTAACCAATATGCCTTTGCTATTCATGATGCAGAACCGGTTTCGGAGTACTGGCATAAGATCGGTCAGCCCGAATTCCAGATCTCATATCCTGAACTCGGCAATACACACTATTACGGAGAGATCGTTGACCACGAACTGATCCAGGGATGGCAAAGGCAATTTGATATCTCCTATGAATGGTGTATACCTGTAAGAACGCCGATTGTTTATGAGGACCACATCAGGAAACACGGAGAGGGGATACACCATTTAGCTTTTACCGTCGAAGATATGGATAAAGTATTAGAGGATTATAAATCAAAAGGTTATACTGTTTCTATGGGTGGCACATGGGGGGAAGAAGGCAAACCGGGTTCGGGAAGGTATGAATATATCGATTTGGAGAATACCGGTGGATTGACCATGGAACTTTTATGGAATTATAAAGAATAATGACCAGGAACTTGTCTGAATATAGAAATATAATAATTCTTAAACTAACCTGGGTCATTTCTTTTATCTGGATACCGGGCCAGTTTAATAATAGATTATCTGCCCAGTATCAAAATCTTGAAAGGAAGAGTTATACAACCACACGACTCCAGGTGGAACCACCCAGGATAAATGGTGTTCTGGATGATACCTGCTGGGATCAGGGTGTTTGGGCCACAGGCTTTACCCAGGTATCACCTTACGAGGGTAATCCAACTTCCCAGGAAACGGACTTTAAGATACTCTATGATAACAAATATATATATGTAGCCATCAGATGTCATGATCATGAACCGGAAAAGATTGAAATAAGGAAGGCTCCACGAGATGGTTATTCCGGAGATGTGGCAGGGATTGCTTTTGACAGTTATTTTGATCACCGGACAGCTTTTGAGTTTGACCTGACGGCCGCCGGCGGCAAGATGGACCTCGTTCATCAGAATATAGGGAAATTTGACCGTAACTGGGATGCTGTCTGGGATGGTAAGACAGCACTCGAAGATTCGGCCTGGACTGCTGAAATGAAGATCCCGTTGAGCCAGTTAAGATACCCCGACAAGGAAGAACAGGTCTGGGGTTTTCATGTGTTTCGCATCATTTATAGGACAATGGAAATTAACCATTTCAATTTAATCCCGATGGATGCCCCATTACTGGTTCCCTTATTTGGAGAGCTACACGGAATAAACGGCCTGGAAAAATCCCGTAGGATTGAATTATTACCATACCTGGTTGGAAAAATAAATACTTTCAAGAAAGAGGCAGAAAATCCATTTGCCAGTACCGGAACAAAATTTGGTTATGGCATTGGACTCGATGGTAAAATCGGTCTTGCTACAAATATTACCCTTGATTTTACTGTTAATCCTGATTTTGGCCAGGTGGAGGCTGATCCATCAGTTATGAACCTGACAGCCTTTGAAGTGTTTTATAACGAGAAAAGGCCTTTTTTCCTTGAAGGAACTTCTATCCTTACTTATGACCTGGGCAAGGATAAAGTTTTTTATACCAGACGGATAGGCCATGCTCCCGGGGGCAATCCGGAAACAGCTGAAGGCGAGTATGTTTCCATGCCCGATCAGACTACTATTATCAGTGCCCTGAAAGTTACAGGGAAAACAGAATCAGGACTTTCAATAGGAGTCGTAGAAAGTATTACTGCTGACGAGAAAGCCGAAATATCTGATGGCGATGAAACCCGTAAACAGATTGTAGAACCTTTCACAAATTACCTGGTAACCAGAATTCAGCAGGATTTTCGCGAGGGGAATACTATTGTTGGAGGTATCTTTACTTCTACAAACAGGCACCTTTCTGAACCTTACCTGGAAGGTTTCTGCAGATCTGCTTATAGCGGTGGATTTGATTTTACAAATTACTGGAAGGATCAGACCTATTATCTTGATCTCAAGACCATTTATAGCCAGGTGCGTGGTTCTAATGAATCGATCATCAACCAGATAATGAACTCTGTTCACTATTACCAGCGTCCTGGTGCTGACTATTTATCTATTGATTCATCCGCAAATATCCTGACGGGTCATGGGGGAAATATTGAGGCCGGAAGGGGCGGTAATGGCAGGTTGCGTTTCAGTGAAAATTTTAATTGGCGATCACCGGGCCTTGAACTGAATGACCTGGGTTTTCTCAAAATGGCGGATATCTTTTCTCAAAAAACACGTGCAGGCTGGGATGTTATCGATCCGAATAAATTGTTCCTGAGATATTCAATATACCTTGAACAGGAGAATGCCTGGAATTTCGGAGGAGAATATATCCATTCTTCCGTTGGAACAGAATACACCTCACGATTTCATAATTACTGGAATATCACTGCCGGAATAAAAAGGATATCCACAACTCTGGATTCCCGGATATTGAGAGGCGGACCTTCATTTAAAGTTCCCGGGAACTGGGATTTAATATTTGGATTGACATCAGATACACGTAAAAAGTTCAGCGCCAGCCTGAATGTATTGAATCAATCATTTGACGATCGTTCGCGGTCTGTGAACCTCGTGCCGGCCCTGGATTACAGGATCAGCAGTGCCCTGCAGGTCAACCTGAATGCTTCATATCTCAAAAACATTGATAATCATCAGTATGTAACGAAAGTCTCTTCAGGTGATAATAAGCATTATCTTTTAAGCCACCTGGATCAGCAGACTTTTGGTATCACATTAAGAATGGATTATTATATAACACCTGACCTGTCCATCCGGTATTATGGCAGTCCTTTCTTATCAACGGGTATTTACTCCGGATTTAAGAAAGTTGTTTCACCGGAAGCCAATGATCCTGACAAACGCTGTTATCAATATGACGGAGATGAGTTATCCTATGATCAGGCTGAAAGGAAGTATTATGTGGATGAAAACCTGGATGGACTGCCCGATTACAGTTTTAATAATCCTGATTTTAATTTTATGCAATTCCGGTCAAACTTCGTAGTACGGTGGGAATTTAAACCCGGTTCAAATCTCTATTTTGTCTGGACTCACGACCGCACAGGGTTTAAAAATGTTTCTAATGAGAGTATCGGAGAGGGATTTTCAAATCTCGTCAAGATTTATCCGGATAATATTTTTCTTGTGAAGTTTAATTATTGGTTTTCGGTGTGAGATTCAAGGTTAATCAATTGCAATTACTAGTTATTTTTTGCGGGATAAGTACGCAAATAAGGTAAGCAAATCCTTATGCATATAAAGAATTATTCATACTTTATGTTATTCTATTAAACCAAAAAATTGAAATTTATTTATAAATCATTTCACCCCTCTCCTAAATCCTCTCCCCTAAAGAGGGAGAGGACTATTCCCCTTCCCACTTCAGGGGAAGGGGACAGAGGATGGGGTGAAATTCGGAATCATATTCTGCAAAATCAGTGGAAATCTGCGCTTTCATCTGCGCTAATCCCTGCCTGCGTGCCGAAACACTTCGGCAGGCAGGTGCGAGAAATAATATTAAAGAAATACATATAATTGAAAATCAAACATATATCAAATATAAAATGAGATCATCAGTAATTATTTTTTTTGTTATTGGACTTCTTTCCCTCCCTGTTCATGCCCAGTATGACAGGTATGAAGAACTTGTCAGGTATATTGAAAATCCATCACTGGTCGAAGAAAACCAGGAACTTCCCCATGTGCCATATATCCCGTTTGAGTCTGTTCAACAGGCTATTGCAGGAAAGTGGGAGGAATCACTTTTTTATCTTTCCCTGAATGGGACCTGGAAATTTCACTGGAGTAAAAGCCCGTTGATCGCACCGGAGCATTTCTATTTAAATGAATACAATCCTTCAGGATGGGGTGATATCCAGGTACCCGGTACATGGCAGATGCAGGGGTATGATTATTATATCTACAGGAATATACCCATGGAATTTGCTCCGTATGATCCGCCGAATGTTCCAATTGAATTCAATCCAACCGGATGTTATATCCGTGAGTTTAATATCCCTGAAGGGTGGAATAACAGGAGGATATTCCTTCATTTTGATGGCGTAAAAGCTGCATACTGGGTATGGGTTAATGGGGAATATATTGGATTTGATAAAGGCGCTATGACCCCTTCAGAATATGATATTACTGATATAGTTCAGACAGGCAGTAATAAAATTGCTGTGAAGGTAGTCAGATGGTCCGATGGGAGCTATCTTGAAGACCAGGATATGTGGCGATTTGCCGGAATCTACAGGGGAGTTTATCTGTTCAGTGTTCCGGATATCTTTATGCGGGACTTTGTTGTGACAACTGACCTGGATGAGAACTACCGGAATGTCATGCTGGATGTTATAGTGAAAATCAAAAATACCGGGATTTCTGATGCTTCGAAATTGGTTGTGGCTGCCAGGCTTTTTGATGCCCGGCAAAGAGAGGTGGCATTTTTCACAAGGGGACTTAAAACGCTTCAGGGAGGGGCTGAGAATGAGGTTCATCTATATAAATCAATAGACAATCCTGCAAAATGGAGTGCCGAGAAACCCAACCTTTACACCCTGGTGCTTGAATTGCAAAATGCTGAGGGGAGAATCCTGGAGATAGTCGAAGAAAAAGTCGGTTTCAGGGAACTGGAAATTAAAAATGCACAGCTTCTGGTCAACGGTGTCCCTATCAAAATAAAAGGGGTATGCCGGCATGAACACGATCCTGTTTATGGACGGACAATGACGAGAGAAATCATTGAAAAAGATTTCAGGATTATGAAGGAACTCAATATTAATGGTATACGGACTTCTCATTATCCAAATGATCCCCTGTTTTATGATCTTGCAGATCAATGGGGATTCTATATCTGCGATGAGGTGAATGCCGAATGCCATTACGGTGAAAACTTTCTTGCCTGGCAGCCGGGCTGGGAAGAAGCATTTATGGACAGAACCATTCGGTATGTTCAACGTGATAAAAACCATCCGTGTGTGTTTATGTGGAGCATGGGAAATGAATGCGGGAATGCACCCATCCACTATATGATGGCAGCGTATGTGAAAAAGGCTGATCCCACGAGGTTTGTCTATCATCAGACCAATTATCCGAATGGTGACTCCCCTTTTGCAGATATCTGCGGGACCAGGTACCCGAATCCATCCATGCTTGATGCTATCGGTGATACAACCAGAAGGCCTGTTATCCTTGGAGAGTATGCGCATTCAGTGGGTAATTCATTGGGGCATTTTGACGAATACTGGCAACGGTTCTATCAGTATCCGTCACTCCAGGGTGGCTTCATCTGGGACTGGGTAAATCAGGGATTGCTGGTCGACCTGTATACCACCACTGATAATTCTCCGTATCACCACACTGTTGCATTGATGGGACGCCCCGAACATATTGAAGGGAAATCAGCTAAGGCAGTCCTCTTCAGCGGGCTGGATGATTTTGTTGAAGTAACCCCTCATGAGGTTTTAAATATAACCGGTAATCAGCTGACATTGCAGACATGGATCTATCCCAGGGGATTTAATGGTTCGAATGCATTGATTACCAAAGGAAATCAATCATTCGCCCTGGAGCAGAACCATAAGGATTCTATCAGTTTTACGATTCATGCTGACCGGATGTACAGGGTGTCCGCTTATTTACCCCGCGACTGGAACTTTAACTGGCATCACGTGGCCGGGATCTATGATGGTAAGCAGATTGCGATATACCTTGACGGGGAAAAGATTGCGAGGGGTCAGGCCGGGGGTAACATCAGGAGAACATATTATGCCATTACAATAGGCAAGAATCACCAGCGTGACCACGAAAACCAGCCGGGTTATATCTCAAATGCTGTCTTTGATGAGGTCAGCATACACGACATAGCCCTCAATCCCGCAGAACTCGGGTGGTCCAATAAACCACCGGTTATCAATAACCATCTGTTATTATGGCTTCCCTTTGAAGTTTACAATAATGCGGGTAAATATGAATGTTATGGAGCCACCCCGCAGGGATCAGCTACCATGGATGGTATCATTTTCTCAACCAGGGAATATCAGCCCGAATCCTGGCAGGCGAAAAAAAGCCATGCCCCGGTTCATGTAACCCCTGTTTTTCTTGAAGCAGGGCTGCTGAACATTGAAAACCGGCACCACTTTACAAACCTGAATGAGTTGATATCTGAATGGAAACTCCTGGAAGATGGAACAACCATTCAGGAAGGGATCCTTGACCTGAATATTGGACCACTGAAATCAGCTCAGGTTCACGTCCCATTTGAAAAACCTCAAATAAGGCCTGGAAGCGACTATATCCTGTTGCTGGAATTTATGACAAAAGAAAAGTCTTTATGGGCGGACCCCGGGTATGAAATAACTTTTGAGGAATTCAGGCTGCCATTTGGCAGTCAGGAAGATATCTCTGCAAGGAGCGGGGAGGATGGCAATCTGACAGTTGATGAAAAAAATTCAGAAATTAAAATTTCCGGTGAGGATTTCCTGTATGTTTTCGATAAAACTGCTGGAAAAATCACTCAGATCACCTTCCGGGGAACGGATTTCTTTTCATCAGGACCGGAACTGAATGTTTTCAGGCCACCTATTGTGAATGAGATCTCTGAATGGGGAAGGGCGGAATATAAGGACTGGTATGAGTGGGGACTGGATTCACTTATACATGAAACGGAATTTGTTTATGCACAGCCTGTCTCGGAGAATGAATATATTATTAAAACGAGGATCCGCTCGTATGGATCAAAGGACCGGACAATTCAGTTCATAAGTGATTTTGATTATGTTTTTTCTGGCAACGGTGAAGTTATTATTGACCATCATATCATCTGCCATGTCGAGTTTCCTGCCCGGCGGGCCAGGGATGATATTCCCTGGCTGCAGAAAATGGGCCTTCAGATGGAATTGAATCCGGGAATCAATAAGTTGACCTGGTATGGGAAAGGGCCTTTTGAAACGTACCCCGACAGGAAAACAGGGGCAAAAACCGGAGTGTATTCAGTGAATGTCAATGATATAATTATGCCCTATATCATTCCCCAGGAATTCGGAAACCATACTGATGTAAAGTGGGCAGCAGTAACACATGAAAGCGGCAAAGGAATTGCTTTTATGAGTGATTATCCACTGAATATAAGCATTAATCCCTATTCCAACCTCGAATCGGCCTGGTATCCTTACCAGCTAAAAAGGAAAGAAAATGTTACACTGAATATAGACCACCGTGTCAGCGGGGTAGGAGGCACACCGATAACAGTCAGGCATGCATACCGGACATATCCGGATGAATGCCAGTATCGTGTTAGAATAGCACCGTTTGATAGTTCCCGTACGGATCCGGTTGAGTTGGGGAGGGAGGGGATGAAGTAGTTAAAGCGTTGAAGCGTTGAAGCGTTGATGCGTTGAAGCGTTGATGTGTTGATGTGTTGAAGCGTTAATGCGGGTAAGTGGGTAAGAGGGTAAGCGGATAAGAGGATAAGAGGATAAGCGGATATGCGGATAAGAGGGTATGAGGGTAATAGGGTAGGAGGGTAAGTGGCGAGATGATCACATCAAAATCCACGAATTTATTCGTGGTGTGGAATGGAGTTGTTGGTTTCTGGTTCCTTCTGTGTGAGAGTTTAAGGGTGAGTGACATAGATTCATGGTGGGTCGTGGATATGAGCATTAAAAGGCTGAGAGGATAAAGTTGGTCCGATTTCCAATCGGACCTGAAAGAGTAAATGGGTGCCAGTCAAGTCCGCCCGCCTGACCGAGTCATTCGGGCAGGGTTTCCAACCCTGCCAACCTGCAGGCGGACACATTCACAACCGGCTAAGGAATAGCCAAACTCATAACCTTAACCCACACTCACCTGGAACCGAGAACTGAGAACCTGGAACCATATTTCCGGTTTCCAACCGGACATATTACAGGCTCAATGCGCATCAAACTCATAACTCTGACTCACTCCCACTGAGAACCAGGAACCTGGAACCGGGAACCATATTTCCGGTTTCCAACCGGACACAATCAATAATATTATAACTATTTAACAATTCATCATAATGAAAGTTACAGTTACTATTTTATCCTTTTGTATTTTCTTGATAATCACTGTTCATGCCCAGAACATCCCGGATGTAGAAAAAACCGTCAGAATCTGGGAAGAACCTGTAACATTACCCACATACCTTGTGGATCCGCCCGACCGGAATCCAAGATTTTATGAGGGACGAGCTTACCAGGGAGCACAGGGGAGGGTATATCCTTATCCAATTTATGAGAGTTTATCAGATACGCGGATAGAAAAAGAATATGACATGGTTTTTCTGGAAAATGAATATATAAGGATTGAACTTCTACCCGAGATTGGAGGCAGGTTATTTGGTGCTCTTGACAAAACAAATAATTATGATTTTATCTATCATCAGCATGTGATAAAACCTCAGCTTATCGGGATGCTGGGAGCCTGGATATCGGGCGGTATTGAATGGAATTTCCCACATCACCACAGGGCCACAGCCTTTATGCCTGTTGATTATGTACTTGAGGAAAAGCCGGATGGAAGTGCAACAGCCTGGATAGGAGAGCTGGAGATCAGGCACAGGATGAAATTCATGCTGGGTGTTTCAATCTATCCCGGTAAATCCTATTTCGAGATTACCTTCAGGCCAGTTAACAGGACTCCCTTCCCTCATTCGTTTCTTTATTTTGCCAACATAGGTGTGCATACCAATGAGGATTACCAGGTTATTTTCCCTCCTTCAACGCAATTTGGTACTTACCACGGGAAAAATCAGTTTGTTCACTGGCCCGTTGCAGATGAAGTTTATAACAGGGTCGAATATTTGGGAGGAGTTGATATCAGCTGGTGGAAAAACCATCCGGAATGGACCTCCATATTTTGCTGGAATTATGAAGATGATTTTTTTGGCGGGTATGATCATTCCAGTCAGGCCGGGACATTATGTTTTTCAAATCATCATATTGCACCAGGCAAGAAATTCTGGACATGGAGTACCGGTCCAAGAGGACAAATGTGGGATGAGGCCCTGACAGAAACCGACGGACCTGAGCTTGAACTGATGATGGGCGGCTATTCTGATAATCAACCTGATTATAGCTGGCTGCAACCTTATGAATCAAAATACCTGAATCAGTATGTATATCCTGTAAGGGATATAGGGGGGATTAAAAAGGCAAACCTGGATGTTGCCGTTAATCTGGAATTGAGAGACCGTAAGGTCCTCATAGGCTTTAATACTACTTCCCGCAGAAATGGTGTAAAAGTAATCCTGTATGCCTCAGGAAAGATAATTCATGAGGAATCCATCAATATTGACCCCGGGAATCCTTACCTGAAAGAGATTGTCGTGCCTGAAGGTACTAGGGAGACTGATCTGAAGATTATTATGGAGACTTCAGGAGGAGAGGAATTGATCAGTTATTCCCCCTCACCATTGCAGGAATTACCGATGCCTGAGGTAGCCAGACCTCCCAGGCCACCCGGTGAGATTCAAACAGTCGAGGAATTATATTATACAGGATTGAGACTGGAGCAGTTTTATAATCCATCCTTTAAACCTGATCCATATTACCTGGAAGCACTGGCGAGAGACCCGAATGACTACAGGGTTAATACTGCAATGGGATTGCTTTACCTTCGACGGGGGTTATATGAAGATGCGGAAAAGCACCTGAAAATTGCCGTCGGCCGGATCACTGATAATTACACAAAACCCCGTGATGGTGAAGGGTATTATTACCTTGGCCTCTGCCAGAAATACCATGGGAAATTTGAAGAAGCCTATGAAAATCTTTACCAGGCCACATGGAGCCAGGCATTTCATTCTGCCGCTTATTATCAGCTGGCACAGATTGATTCCAAAAATGGCAAATACGAGAAAGCACTTGATCACTTAGACAGGTGCCTAAACACAAACACCAATAACACCTGTGCAAGGAATCTGAAGTCAGCGGTCTTGAGAGAATCGGGACAAAATGAAGAAGCTTTGAAGATGGCCATTCATACCTCACAACAAGATCCCCTCGATTTCTGGTCATTGTTTGAGATGAGTCTTATATACAGAAAGATGAACGATCAGCAAAACGCTGAAAAAGCAATACAGGCGATGTTATCAAGGATGAGCGACTACATTCAGTGGTACATTGAGGTTTCACTGGACTATGCAAATGCAGGATTCCTGGATGAAGCCATTCAGATTTTATCCCTTATTGATACAAGAATAAATGAGGAAGGATTTGATAATCCAATGGTCTACTATTACATGGGTTATTACCATCTTCAAAAAGGAGATGTCTCCGAAGCAGTGAAAGATTTCAGTTATGCGATGGAACAATCACCGGATTATGTTTTTCCGTTCAGGCTGGAGTCCATTGATGTGCTTGAACAGGCAAAAAAAACTAATCCGGACGATCCCCGGGCACCTTTCTACCTGGGGAACCTGTTATTTGAAAATCAACCGGGAAGAGCCGTTAAAAATTGGGAGATATCCAGGGATGAAGATGAAAGCTATTCACTGGTGTTCAGGAACCTTGGTATGGCATCTTACAAAGTTCAGAATGATATTCCAAATGCTATAAAGAATTATGAGAAAGCGGTGCAGCTGAATCCAGAGGATCAGCGGTTGTTATATGAACTGGATCAGATCTCTGCGGCTGCCAGGGTGGATCCTGAAAAACGACTGAAAATACTGCAGGATCATCATGATGTTATTGCCGATAACAATGTCTCAGATGCGCTGGCCAGGGAAATTATGCTGCTCGTTCAGCTTAAGAAATACGATGAGGCGCTTAAAGTGTTAAATGATAATTATTTTAAACAATGGGAGGGAATCAGCAAGGCATATGATTCATATGTGGATGCTCATTTAATGAAAGGAATGGAACATTTTAATGACGGAAGGTATGATCAGGCCCTGAATTATTTTTCAGGAGCACTGCAATTTCCTGAAAATATGATGGTGGCCGAACCATACAGGGGCGGCAGGCTGTGCGAGGTATATTTTCATATTGGCACTGTATATGAGATGATTGGTGAACAGGAGAAAGCCCGGAAGTCGTTTGAAAAATCTGTGGCAAGAAGACAGAACCCACAATTATCGGACAGCCATTATTACCGGGCAAAAGCACTTCAAAAACTGGGAAAGGAAGGTGAGGCCATGGATATATTTGAAGGATTGATAGATCTTGGTAAGAGCAGGATAGAAAGTCCCGAAGTGGATTTTTTTGCCAAGTTCGGAGAACAGCAGACTCCCGATGATGAGAAAGCCGATGCATATTATTTACTGGGGCTTGGATATCTTGGAAAGGGGTTGATCTCAGAAGCAAAGCAGGAATTTGAATCAGCCGTCAGACTGAATATTAACCATGTCTGGGCTGCTGCATATCTGAACCAGCTCAGGTAGAAGAAGATAAAACAGTGGGTAGAAAAAGGTTGCAGGGTGCAAGGCGTGTAGGTGAAGAAGGCTGAGGTTGAGGCTGAGGCTAAGGAAGGGTACAAGGTACAGGGTGCATGGTGCAAGGTACGGGGAGTCGCAGGAATGCAATGGTCGCAATGTTTTAGGGTACAGGGATTAAGGAATGTCGTCTCCTGAAACAAGTCATCCCGAATCCGCCCCAGGCGGATGAGGGAACTCGTAGTCGATAACGATAATCAAAGATTTGGAATCGTGGCAATTTCCATGAGTGTGATGAAAAACGAAACGTTGGACTATCAAAGGATTGAACAAGTTCTTTCGTTTTCTAACCGGACACATTCATAAATCATAACATTAAGCAAATGAATAAAAAAGCCAGTCTGTTATTTTTCTTAATTGTATGTAATGTGTTTATTTATACAGGATGCAATCGAAATAAACCTTTGCAAGGGGAAACAACAGTTTCGAATCTTAAAACAGGCGGCAATCCTGTTATTACAGAAGGCTCAGCTGATCCATCGGTGAGGGTATTTGATGACAGGGTCTATATTTATCCCTCCCACGACTTTTTACCTGATAATGAATTCTGGATTATGAAGGACTGGAAAGTTTATTCCAGTGAGGACCTGGTTAATTTTACAGATCACGGGATTATTTTGGAAGGAGTGGAAGTTTCCTGGGCAGTGGTTCCCGATCATTGCTGGGCACCCGACTGCATTGAAAAAAACGGCAAATATTATTTTTATTTTCCTATGTCAGATAAAACTGGTATCTGGAAAGGAAGGATAGGAGTTGGTGTAGCTGATAAACCTTATGGACCTTTCCGTGATGCCCTGGGATATCCACTGGTTTATGATTATGACAGACCAGCGGATTTTGAGGGAGGACATTATAATATTGATCCGGCTGTTTTTATTGATGACGATGGCAGATCATATCTTTTCTGGGGGAACGGGGTTTGTTTTATGGCTGAGCTCAATGAAGATATGGTTTCACTTAAATCAGAGATCATTCATATTAATATAGAGAATCACCTTGGTTACCGGGAAGGCCCTTTTGTATGGAAGAGAAAGGATATATATTATCTTCTGTATTCCCGGATGGGTAGTTCAGGATTTGATGTCCTCGATTATGCTACCTCAACACAAATTGGTGGCCCCTACAAGTTCAAAGGCACCATTGTCGGGCATGGAAGGAAAGGGAATGAACATGGTTCTGTTTTCCAGTATAAAGGGCAATGGTACGTAGCTTATCATGATTTGTTTCCAACCGACAAATATCGGAAAACCTGTATTGATATTATTCATTACCGGGAAGATGGGGAAATAGTCAGGATACTGCCAACCAGGAAAGGAGTTGGATGGTATGATGGGTCTGAAAAGATAGAGGCGGAGAATTATTTTGAGAAATCCGGGGGCATTGAATACAAAGACCACGATACCACCGGATTTTACATTGAATGCATGGAAATTGGAAGCTGGATAAAATTCCCCAATGTGAAAATGGGATTTGATTATCAGAACCGTTTTTCAGCATGTGTGGCCTCGGGGAGTGAAGGAGGAACGATAGGGATCATGCTGGATAGCCTTACCGGGGGAAAAGCCGGAGAACTCAGGATTGGAAACACGGGAGGATGGGATTCATGGTGGATAATGGATACAGTACTGGTGTCTTTTTCGGGTACCAAAGATATCTACCTCGTATTTCAGGGAAAAGAAGAAGAATTGTTTAATTTAGACTGGTTCAGGTTTGAATAAGCATAGAGCATAGAGTTCAGGTAATTCCTATAATTATGGGAGGGATTCCAGCCTGTTTCTCCTACTCACCCCCCTGCCCCCCTCTCTCGTGAGAGAGGGGGAATTAAAGGCGGTGAGTACAGAGTTTATCAATTTCAGATCGACTCAATCTTTGAATGATTAATACCATAATCACTAACAACTGGAATTATGAAAACTAAATTTACAAGGCGGCAGGTAATAAAAAATATTGGCCTGGGTACAGCAGGAATGCTAGGATATGCTGCAATTATGCCGGTAAGAGATAAACGTCATATAATCACACTCAGTTTTGATGACGGTTTTGAAAAATCCAGTATCAAAACAGCTGAAATATATGAAAAATATGGTCTGTCAGCATGCATTAATGTTATAGCGGCTGCACATAAAAATGATTTTCAGCTGCCCAATGAATACCATGCATGGAAAGTTGGTGATTTTACATTGTGGAATGAACTTAAGGCTCGTGGCCATGAGATCATGCCTCACAGTTATAAACACCAGAACCTGACTGAGATGCCGCTGGATGAAGCCAAGAAATTAATTATAAAATGTCTGGATGTTTTCAACGAGGAGCTTACCGGATTTAATGCAAGAGAATCTATTTATAATTTTGCCTATAACGCATCAACACCGGAAATTGAAGAATGGCTTGCGACACAGGTTAAAGCCTTCCGGACGGGAGGCCCGGCGTACAATCCCCTGCCGCATAAAGGACAGGTGCGGTTAACCTGTATATCTCATGGTCCTGAGAATATTGATCAACACCTTGAAGAGACTATAAACCAATTCCTTG
>LJUQ01000287.1 GCA_001304505.1 Bacteroides sp. SM23_62_1 | reverse complement strand
TATTTATCAGCAGAATATAAGATTTATCATGCACCTGGTAAATAAGCGTAAATCGGGATTGGTGGACTAATGTCAAAGAAAATCATAAGCACTTCCAAATTCGTAGTACAATCATTTGATAAAACTGAGAAGAGAATATTTGCTGCAATTAAAAGAGATATCCTGAAAGAAATAATCACTCCTAAAAATGCCGATCTTATTATGGTTGATGTGATAGGCTGCGAATATATTAAATATGTCCGTGCTCTTACTGCCGGCCAGCCAAGGATAGCAATCGCATCAGCAAAGGCCATGAGGGAATACCTTGCTGAACTTAATCTCACTCCTCATTCCAGGGTGGAAACAAATACAACCTCCACTCTTAGCACCATATTCAAAATCTTGAACAAGGAGGATAACGATGCCAGGGATACGCAGGAAATTCACAGGCCCGAATGGGTACCTGAACTTCATTCCTGATAATGGGGCTATCACGCTTACCCGTGATATCAATAACCGAATTGTCAGGATTGATTATGCCGGACCAAATACACAACTCTTTCATAGGATATTTACGAGGGATGGTGCAGGGAGGATTACGAATATCGGATATTGGATACAAGACTCAGTTTAATAGGAGGATACTATGCGGCTGGCTATTTGCATGATCGTTAAAAACGAGGAAGCTCATCTGGAGCGTTGCTTGAAGAGTGTACAGGGATTAGGCGACATTTATATTTTGGACACAGGATCAACTGATAGGACTTGTGAGATAGCACGCAAGTATACCGATAAGGTCTTTGAAAACGAGTACAAGTGGAATGATAATTTCGCTGAGGCCAGGAATTATATCAAGGCTAAGGCAAATGCTGATTGGATCTTTTCCATTGATGCTGATGAATATCTTGAACAGGGACAAGCAGTCCACCATGCTTTCCATAAGATAATCGAAGACATGGAATTGCATGGTGTCAACACGATGAATGTTATCCTGAAAGCAGAAGGCACAGGAGCTACTCATACATTTCCGCGGCTCTTTAGGAAATCAATTGATTGGAAAGGAGCCATACATAATTATCTAAGTGTAAGCGAACAGAATAAATGTGACATTACCATCATATATGGATATTCAGAAGCACATAAGAAAGATCCAGATAGATCTTTGAGAATACTGACAAAAGAATGCGAGGATCCAAAGAAAGTAAGAGAGAAGTTTTATCTTGCAAGAGAATATTGGTATCGCAAAGATTATCAGACCGCTATCAATTGGTATGATAAGTATCTCCAAGTTGCATGGTGGGGACCTGAGATGGCTGATGCTAATCTGATGAGAGCAAGATGTTATCTCGCAATGAAAAATTATAAGATGGCCCGCAGGGCTTGCCTTGATGCTATAAACAT
Source organism: Bacteroides sp. SM23_62_1 (assembly GCA_001304505.1). GTDB lineage: Bacteria > Bacteroidota > Bacteroidia > Bacteroidales > SM23-62 > LJUQ01. Next base: position 4,656 of record LJUQ01000287.1, on the reverse strand, counting down.
CAATGCTGATTACAAGGAAGCCTTACACTTCATGGCAGGGCTTACAGGGCCTAATAGTAGTGCAAGATGGTCACAGTTCGCGGATCTTGCAACAAATAAGAATGTGCTCTTTGTCAATGATATCAAGGATGAGAGGGAATATCAGCTGGATAGATGTATTCCCGATCTCTTCAAATTTAAGACTGTCCTTTATGTCGGTGCCAATACTCACAGATGTCATATTCTCCCGACATTCAGGAATCGCGGATATGAGATTGATATTGTAGAACCTCATAAACCGAATTGTGATTATTACACGGGAGTCATAGGTATCAGAAATACTTATAATGTAACTATACAGGAATTCAATCCTGAGGATAAATATGATGTTGTGTTCTGGTGGCATGGCCCGGAGCACGTGAAGAAAGAGGAATTAGAATCGACATTGAAGCATATTGAATCCATGACGAAGAAATATGTTGTGTTAGGTTGTCCGTGGGGCAATAATCCCCAGGAAGCAATAGATGGAAATTATTTTGAGATTCATAGATCTTCCATGTATGTAGAAGATTTTGAGAAATTAGGATATAATGTGGATACGATAGGTACAAAAGATAATTGGAATAGTAATTTAATAGCATGGAAGAAATTGGAGGAATAAATGGCTGACTTCCTATCTACCAGTCTTCTTACGGGTCAAATTGACCTTATAGATTTAGATCCAGATCCATCTGCATCCGGGGTTGGTCCAACAGGGCCAACCGGCCCTACCGGTCCAACAGGGCCAACCGGCCCTACCGGTCCTACTGGTCCAGGTGCTGACTATGCACAGGTTGTGACAGTTGCTAAGTCAGGAGGAGACTTTGATGTTATCCAGGACGCTATAGACTCTATTGTGGATGCTACTACCAATAAACGTTACATTGTGAGAGTTTATCCTGGTGTCTATAATGAAACAATTACTTGTAAAGATTATGTTGATATTCTCGGATCGGGTAGAACGAATACCATTATCTCCGGGACAAGCGGAACAGTTCTTACATTCCCTGCAAACAAATGTACAGTATCAGAAATTGGAGTAAGCGTAGATTATGGTGCATTGGGTGCCCTTTCTACAGCTATAACAAGTGCATGTGCGGATGGTGTATTAAAGGATTGTGATATATTTGTAACTAAATCATCCGGTGATTTCGTAATGCACGCTATTACAATTACAGCCGGTTCATTCAGGATGTCAGACTGTTATTTAACATATTCAATAACAGGTGCCTCAGTAGGTTCAGGCTTAATTCAGTCTTGTATAGTCCAAACAGGCGTATTGACAACTATTATCTTCAATAATAATGAGCTTATATTAACCAGTAATGATACCAATGATTATTTGGTAGGATTTGAAACTACTGCAAACGTAACTGGTAAATGTTTACTTGCTAACAATGTAATAGACATAAATACAGGTGTTGTCGGCGGAGCGGCTGCAGGATTGTGGGTGTATGGAACTGCGACAGGTGCAATATTCAATCAGAATAGAATAACTGTTCAAAATCCAAATCTTTCTTATGGAATATATGTAGATTCAACCGCGGGTGGTGCAATAGTAGATACAAGACATAATGAGATTATTGTGACACCATCAGGAGTTTCTACAGGTTTCCAGGTTGCAGTGGATGATTTTCTAAACTCTACATTTGATAAGATCACTGCTGGAACACCTTATGCTGGAGCAGGAGATGTTACATTTGCTTCTTCTACGGAAGACGGTGTTATAGAAGTTGAAGATGAAGCATATGGTCCAACATGGAATGGTTCATTGGAAGTACCTACAAAGAATGCCATCTACGATAAAATTGAAGCAAACCCTGGTCCAACTGGTCCTACTGGCCCTACCGGCCCTGAAGGACCTACTGGTTCTACAGGAAAGACAGGAGCGACCGGTCAAACCGGTCCCACTGGAAAAACAGGAGCTACCGGCAAAACAGGTGCCACCGGCCCAACAGGGCCGACCGGATCAACAGGTCATACTGGTCCGACGGGTCATACCGGAGCTACCGGAGATATAGGCCCGACTGGACCCACAGGACCAACCGGTCATACAGGGCCAACAGGAGGAACAGGTGCCACAGGAAAAACAGGTGCAACAGGTAACACTGGTCCAACTGGCCCAACTGGTAAAACTGGTCAAACAGGAAGTACTGGCCCAACCGGGCCTACAGGCCCAACTGGACCAACCGGTCACACCGGAGCTACAGGACAAACTGGGGCCACTGGCCACACTGGTCCCACAGGTAGTACAGGACCTACAGGCAAAACTGGTGGAACTGGACCAACAGGCCCTACAGGACCTACTGGTCATACTGGTGCTACTGGCCCTACAGGAGTAACAGGACCAACTGGTCCTACTGGTGCTACAGGTGGAACAGGAGCAACCGGTCCTACTGGACCGTCAGGTGCAGCATCATGGGCTGATACTGAACAGATAGGATCAATCAAAGCTTGGCCGACAGGAGTACCGCCAGCATATTGGCTGCTATGCGATGGATCAACATTAGGAGATGCAGCTTCAGGTGCTGATTTTGCGGGTGATGATTATCACGATCTCTATGATGTAATCAAAGATACATTCGGCGGAACATATGATTGGGCTGGACACGAAACTGTTAATCTTCCTGATATGTCAGAGAAATTTGTCATGGGACCTGGAGGATTATTTGCCCTTGGTGCCACTGGCGGATCCGCGACTAAAGATCTCGAGCATACTCATAATATAGCAAATCACGACCACACAATTACTCACGATCATACTATGAAGAATCACACGCATAGTTTGAGTAATCATACTCATACTATGGCTAACCATACTCATAGTATGCAGGCTCATACTCATACTTATTCAGGAACTACAAGTGATCAGGGAACTGTAAGTGTCAGCATATTTCCACCTTGCAGTGAAAATTGTACGAGATATCACAATCATACTTATTCTGGAACTACGAATGGTCCATCAACTGCAAATACCGGTGCTCCATCTACAAATACTTCTGACGCTCCTTCAACGAATACTTCTGGAGCTCCAAGCGATAATACGACTGATGGATCCTCTGCAGCAAATTCAGGATTGGCTGCAACTACTCCTGATAATGCTCTTTCTGCGACAGAAGATGTACTCAATCCGTATATCGTAGTTTACTTCATCATCAAATATGCTCGCGAAGTTCCAACTCCTGGTGCCACTGGTGCCACGGGAGCTACTGGACCAACTGGTCCTACCGGACCAACCGGTGCCACTGGTCAGACCGGTGCAACAGGTCCTACAGGAGCAACAGGGCCTACCGGTGCAGGTGCTACGGGACCTACCGGACCTACAGGTGGTGATGTAAATCCTATTACTGTATGTAGAGCATTTTGTCATACAGCACAAAACAATATAAATGAAGAATCTTATGTGCAAGTTTTATTGGATGATGATTCTACTTTACCAGGTGGATTTGATCTTGACGGAGATTTCAATATTACAACTCATGAATATACGGTGCCTGCTAGTGGATATTATTTGATAGAAGGATCAATAGAAATATATGATGAAGGAAGCAATGATGCAGTTAGAGTTCAAATAAGAAAAAATACCAGTACCGTATTAGCAGAAGGACATAATGAAGATCAAAAAGCTTATTATGTAAATCGTTTTAATGCTAATGTTTCAGATATTGCTTATTTAGGAACAGGTGAGACAATACAATTATATGTATGGTATAAAGGAGATGGAGATGATAGTGGAGATATACAGGCAGACTCTTATACATTAAATTATTTAGCTATTAGTTTATTACCTGGAGGATCAATTGGACCTACAGGTGCCACCGGTGCTACAGGGCAAACCGGAGCGACAGGACTACTGGACAGACGGGTGCGACCGGACCTACTGGACAAACCGGACCTACGGGTCCTACTGGGCCTTCATATTGGTCAAGAAATGATGATATATTCCCGGGAGGACCATTCCTCTATCCGACGACAGATAGTGATGATGTCATACTTCCGAGTGGATTCTTGGGAGTATCTGAAATTCATCATCCTTCCGATCATGTCAATGCAGCAATAACCATAGATAGTGCTGGCCGTATTCTGAAACCACTTCAACCTATGTGTAGAGCATATTGCAATGCTGGCATGAGTAATTTAACTCATAATACTGTTACTACTATTGTTTTAGATACAGAAACATATGATGTGGGAAGTAACTTCAATACTGGTACATATACATTTACAACACCAGTAGCTGGTTATTATTTGATATGTGCGAGTATTGGTTATTCGAATGTTGTTTCTAGTGCTAGATATGATACAATGGTTTATATAGATGGTGCATTACTTGTGTGTGGAATTCAACAATTAGATGCAACCGGACCCGCTAATATTGAATTAGCTCCTTTTGTGTCAGATATTTTTTATATTGCTTCCGGAAAAACAATTCAATTAAAAGGTATCGTTCGTCATGCTAGTGCTGATACTGTTGATGTTGCAGGATCTTCTAATAAAACATTTATGACAATAATGTTATTAGCATAAAATAAACGGAGGGATACTATGGATAAAAATTTAACAGTTCCAATGACATGGCCGCATGATATGGATTACGCGAAGGTTATCGCTTTAATTTGTGCAAACGCACATTTAGGT
>LJUQ01000286.1 GCA_001304505.1 Bacteroides sp. SM23_62_1 | reverse complement strand
ATTTCAATTTTATACTATCTGGTGACCTATCACAGGATTTTTCCAGTCTGGCCATACACTCTGAAACAGAGAAAATCAATTTTATTTACGAAGGCATCAGATACCTGAAAGATGCTGCACTTAACATGGTATTTAACATCGATGCAGATCTTGCCAATACTATCTTTACACTTAAAGATAACAGTGTTGCACTTAATGCACTGGAGCTCAGGTTTGACGGTAAGGTTGCCCTGCCGGATGAAGAAACCATTTCTGTGGATATGACCTTCAATACTCCTTCAACTGATTTTAAGGGACTTCTTTCCATGGTTCCTGCTGTTTACATGAAGGATTTTGAGGATGTTGAGACCTCCGGCAGACTTTCCCTGGCAGGTAATATAAATGGAATCCTGCAGGGTGAGAAAACACCATCTGTAAATCTTACATTACTGGTTGAAAATGCCAGATTTAGTTATCCGGATTTACCAAAATCAGCCGAAAATATAAATATTAATGTGGAAGTATCCTATGATGGTATTCAGAACGATAACTCAACCGTAGATGTGAATCAGTTCCATGTTGAGCTTGGAGGAAATCCGGTTGACTTCACAATGCATATGATCACACCCATCAGTGATCCGCAGATCAATGCCCGGTTGACTGCAAACATCGATTTTGAAACCCTTGTGGATGTGGTCCCAATGGAGGATATCAGTCTCACAGGTAAACTGGATGCAAAAGTTGATATGATGGGTAAAATGTCATCCATTGAAAATGAAAAATACGAAGAGTTTCATGCAGATGGTACAATCAGTATGCAAGGATTTGAATTCAATTCGCCGGATATACCAAAACCGGTTATGATTGAACAGACAATTCTGAATTTTTCGCCTCAGTATGTGCAATTAGCTGCATTTGATGCTATAATCGGATCCAGTGATCTTCATCTGAAAGGTGATCTGGAAAATTTTATCACATACATGTTTAGTGAAGGTACGGTGAAGGGATCATTAAATTTTACCTCTGACTTGCTTGATTTAAATGAATTTTTATCGGAAGAAGAGGAAGTTGAAGAGGTTGAAGTTGAAGATACAACTGTGCTTACTGTTTTTGAAGTTCCGGAAAATATTGATTTTATGCTCAGTTCATCCCTGAAGAAAGTGAAATATGATAAATTGGACATAGATAATATAGCAGGTCTGATACAGATTAAGGATAAAAAGGTTATGTTAACTAACCTCAGTATGAATTTTCTGGAGGGAAGTATGGTAATGACAGGGGAATACAATACCAGCGATATTAAATCTCCGATGGCAGATTTTAAGTTAAATATCAGTTCTATTGATATTCCATCTGCTTTTTCTGCATTTAATACTGTCCAACGACTGGCACCTGTTGCAGAACTGGCAAAAGGTGATGTCTCAGCTAAAATGGAGATAACCACTTTCCTCGATGAGCATATGAATCCTGTGCTTAACACTTTGGTCGGAGGAGGCAAACTTATATCGAGCAATGTTGAGATCAGTAATTCGAGAACTCTGGAAAAAATTGGTGATATCCTGAAAACCGATAAATATGATGTGATTTATGTAAATGATCTGGCTCTTAATTTCGAAGTACGAAATGGCAGAGTTTATGTTGAACCGTTTAATTTTAACCTGGGTAAGAGTAAGGTTACCCTTGAAGGGGACCAGGGAATTGACCAGACAATGAATTACCAGATGAAGATGAAGATACCGAAATCTGAACTGGGGGCAGCCGGGGAATCGGCAATGGACGGACTCAATACACTGGCTTCTGAGCAGGGACTTTCTCTTGATTTAGGTGATGAGCTGGATGTTGGTTTTCAGGTAACAGGAACCTTTAAAGATCCACAGGTCAGACCGATCTTTGAGCAGGGAGTGAAAAAAATCTCTGAACAGGTTAAAGAGCAGGTTATTGAAAGAGTGGAAGAGGAGGTTGAAAAAGTTAAAGAGGAAGTGAAAGAGGAAGTAAATAAGGAAGCTGAACGCATCCTGAAAGAAGCTGAGGAGCAGGCGGAAAAAATAAAGGCGGAAGCTCATAAAGCTGGTGAGGAACTGATGAGGCTTGCTGAAGAAGAAGGCCAGAAGCGGATTAAAGATGCAGGTAATAATCCGATCAGAAAAGTCGCTGCAGAAGAATATGCAAAAAGATTGATGAAAGAGGCTGAGGAAAAGGCAAAAAGGCTCGATGAAGAAGCAAATGAAAAAGCAGAGAATATATTGAAAAAAGCAAATGAAGAAGCAGACAGATTAAAATGAAAAAACCGGGCTAAGCCCGGTTTTTTAATATCTTTTTTCCTGAATCCTGGCTTTTTTCCCGGTAAGGCTTCTGAGATAGAAAATCCGGGCCCTGCGGACATGTCCTTTCTTATTGATTTCAATTTTTTCGATGAAAGGGGATGCAAGGGGGAAAATCCTCTCAACACCAATATTGCCGGACATCTTTCTCACTGTGAATGTTGCATTGATACCGGTCCCTTTTCTCTGTAAAACAACTCCTTTAAATTGCTGAATCCTTTCCTTATTACCTTCAACAATTTTATAATGCACAGTAACAGTATCACCACTGCTGAAATCCGGAAATTTATTTTTAATTGGATATGCCTTTTCAACTGCCTTTATTTTATCCATCCTGCAAAGATTTAGTATTTAAGCTCTTTTTAACAGAGCGCGAATTTAAGAATTAATTTTAATTTTAGAGAAAGCAGATGATAAAATTTTGTGCTACCTGCAAATTGATTGTTTTAAGTGGATTTCACTTCCTCATAAAGTATGACATGCCACCCTCTGACGGTGAAGAAGAAATTGGTGGATACATGACTGCCGGAATTAAAGATTTATAGATATAAACGCTAAAGTGGATGTCGAATACTATCCTTTTAAATCCAAATCGTTGAATTTGTAGCTTCCCCTATTCTGATTATCAAACAAACTGACAATTCTTAATAATCAAGAACTTATTTTTTAAATTTACCTATTCCTGTAAACATGAAGATTAAATCCAGAGTTTCTGATTTTTAAAAAGATTATTTATGAGAGATACGAACAAAGAATTCTGCTCAATTATTTTAATGGTAGCATTATTAAATGCTCTTTCTATCAATACTTTAAAAGGTAATGATTTGATAAATAGCTATGATATTTATCTTGAAATCAATCCCAAAAACCAGAGTATTACCGCAGAGCTATCATTGGAGCTTAATCAATCAAATCTTGATAATGATACTTTGCTGTTTTTCTTACATAAAGAATTATCAATAATATCAATCGAACCAAATCATGACCTGAGTTTTAATTTTTTAAAGGAAGAAGAATGTCCATATTTCTACATGAGGAATGCACGTCCTTTAAAAATCATTTTAAAACAAACTAATAAGACCAAGGCCATTATTCACATCAAATACCAGGGGCTGTTAAAAGATATTGCCTGGGGAACTACTAATATGTTGACAAATAATTGGATAGAATTGGGTAACTACAGCGCATGGTTCCCATATAATCCGGAATATGGTAATTTCAGTTATAGCATACAATTAGTTATTGAAGATAGGTACAACGTAAGTGGAATGGGAAAAATAAAAAAGAGAGATGGGAAATGGGAAATTATCCAGGATTATCCGGTAAATGATATAGTCATCATGGCTTCAAGGGAACTTAAATCAATAAATTATCTTGATGAACAATATCAAATTCGTATTGATTATATATTGGCAAAGGATGAAAAAGCAAAAGAATTAATTGAAGATGCGAAATTCATTTTACAGCTATATAATGATTGGTTCTTTTCAAAAAAGGAGAAATATACAATAGTGTTTGTTCCTCCATTTCCAGATCGAGGATCATACTTCCGCAAAGGTTTCATAGCGATGTTGCAGCCAGTGCCCGGTTTAGAATCAGATATCACAACGTTTAAGTTATTGGCACATGAATTTGCACATGATTGGTGGTCAGGTGCAAATACTAATAATTGGGAAGATTGGTTAAATGAATCATTCGCTGAATACTCGTGCTTAATGGCAATCAGGGAAAAATATGGGAATGAAATATTTAATGATTGGATCAACTATAAAACTTATTCATCGAAATTTGCTGAACCTGTTATCGGACATATGGACAATAAAAGAACATCATATAGTACACGATATGACAAAGGTCCGCTTGCACTTTATCATTTAGAAATCCTGCTGGGAAAAGAAAAATTTATTGGAGTATTGAAAAAAATTAATGAACGTAAAATAACTACAACAGATGAATTGCTAAATGAATTAGAAAAATTGACCTCACAAAAAGATAGAAAACTGTTTGAAGATGAATTAAGGAGATGAAATAATGTGAAATACCAAACTAAAGATTTTACTAAAAAATATATTTACAATCTATCTCTATGAAGTAATTGGATAACTAACATGTTGTGCAATTGAAACAGTTGAGTAGTCAAATTATAGATTATTCTTTTAGGGATAAGCCGCAGCACGTCTCAACAAATATTTAAGTATTAATTTCTTTGGTTTAATCGTACAACAGGTAATATAACTATAAGATATATACATTCGTTCTAATTTTGATGATTTGTTCAACTAATCCTTCCCAAAATAATTAAGCATCGGTAATTCACCTGTTTATTCCAGCAAACATTCGGAGAAAACTAACACGAACCCAATATGGTCATGAACATTAAGCTGAGAACCGAGTTTTCATATGAAGCCAACTTCATATTACAGATGAATCTAACATGACATGTTAGATAATAGAACTGAGAACTTAGAACTGAGAACTATCAATGTTCTTCGCCTTTGACTTTGAAATGATCACCTGTTTCTTCAACGATCTTCTCATACCACCACTCAGGATAACCGGGTTGATCAGGATTTGCAGGTATTGTTTTGCTATATCCATTAGTCTGGAAAATACCGTTTTGTTCCCTTTTTATGTTACCATCAATGTATTTTACAAGAAGATATTCTCCAAGTTTTTTCCAGCTATCAAAGGTTTGATTCCCCATATTAACTGAATAATCGGTAATAAATTGACGTGCCTGGTCTTTGTTTTCATGGTAGAGTTCAACGGCAACCTTATCGATTGCAGGTTTGTTTTGTATATATTTTGTTTCAAGTTCATTTTGCACCTTCATAACGTCCTGAACCATCAGATCATAACGCAGGTAACAAAAATTAGATACAAAATTAAATGTCCAGAATGCTGATGTGGATGAGTAATGAAGCATATCACCATTACCAACCGCGAAGTTTTCCGGGATTCTGGTGATACCACAATACATGGGAGTATAAACGGTGGTTGCTGCATCGTCAACGCCAAACCAGAAAATACCTCCTATCCAGTCAGGTAACCAGTTTCTCGACTCAGTGATAAAACTAAACCCGGTTTGCTGTGTGGCTGCAGCCCGCTCGTTA
>LJUQ01000285.1 GCA_001304505.1 Bacteroides sp. SM23_62_1 | reverse complement strand
GTACAATTCTGGTCCTGGGATGTTCGTCCAGCCATTTTTGCAGGTATTCAAGCATAAACTTCTGAGTCTCCGGGTATATCGGATCGACAGGCATCTGATGCTCCCTGTCACCCCAGTTATTTGTGATGTGGTTGTACATTGAGATGGCTTCCCAGATTCGGTATGCCAGAAAGTTGACGGTATATTTATGCCACTTTTTAACCTTATTGATGGTGACAGTTCCTTTGGATGCATCAAATATCCACTGATCTCTGGGGATTTCCTCACCTGTAGTCCTGTTAAATACCTGCCACCAGGTTTTGGGATCGTCATTGGTATTGACCTGTAGCTGCTCGCGAAAAAAGCCGCTCAGTAAATCTATCCTGACATGGTCTTCTACTGCCACAACCGGATCGCTCATCAGGTAGTTCTGCTGAAGCTTGTCACGGTTGGCTTTTGCCCACTCGTTGTCTGCCCGCACCAGGCAGATGGTTGAGTAAATATTATAATCCGCTGATATGATCTTGTCTGATAAGACCGTGCCATCGCTGTCACGGATAGCGTCCGCCCCCCATCTGGCTGCTAGTTCCAGGGTTAAATCTTCATATCCTGCCTCGCCGGGCAGTGTAAAATCACCTTTTATAATATTATTGTCAGTCATAATAATAATTTAATTAATGAAAATATTAAGACTTTTTTCTTTTGTTAAGATCCGTTACTATTTGCGTTAGAAGTTTATCATTAATAGGGTAAAAGTAGAGCATAATGCTGCAAACCAGAATAAACGCGGCTGGTATGATACTGATTAACAGTTTTATTCCGTTTATTACTTCAGGTGTATTGGTAACCTCTTTGCTGTAGCCGAATAAACCAAGAAAATACAATCCTAAAAATCCACCCACAGCAACACCTAACTTAATTGCAAACATAATACCTGCAGTAACCAGAAAGGAAAATAATAACTGATTTTCTGTCAAAATGTTTTTTGGCAGGTGTACTGAGAAGGACGCCGGCTAACATACCGATTGTGCCGATTGTAAGAAATGTTGTGGTCTGATCGAAATTTAGCTCCAACGCCCCGACTATAAATGTCCAGAGTATCTTACCACCTTCACCATTAACATAGTTAAAATAGTACGCCACCATGCCGTTGCGGATCATATTATGGATAAGCCAGAAAATCGATGCTACAAACAGGATTATCCATGGTATGTTTCTTCTGATATCATTTAGATCTTCCCGGAATGTACTTTTTTGCTCTTTTGAAGGCTGAACACGTTCCCGTGTAGTAAGAAATGTGATAATCAGAAGTATAATAGCTATTGCACCAAATACTCCCATTGTTACCTGGAAACCCAGTGCCTGGCTGTACCCCAGTTCCTCGCTGTAACCCGGATGGGATAGATTGGCACCAAAAAACTTAGCTAATGGAAGTGTAAACGCTGTAATTAAGAGCATACCAAGAAATGCAAAGAAAAAGCGGTACTGTGAAAGGGTTGTCCGCTCTTTGGGATTTGGTGTCATCACTGCCATCATTGAGGAATACGGAATGTTGATAGCGGTATAAGCCGTAGTGGCCAGGATATAGGTAGCAAAGGCATAGACAATTTTCAGGTTCTGGCTCCAATCCGGAGTGATGAACATTGCACAGGCTAATAAGCCATAAGGAACAGCCAGCCATAGTAAGTAAGGACGGAACTTGCCCCATCTGGTATTCGTACGGTCGGCTACCATTCCTATTATCGGATCGAAAATCATATCCCATATGCGCGTAATAAGTAACATAAAGGCTGCTACTTTAGTATCAATCCCAAAGACATCCGTGTAGAATATCATAAGAAAGAAACTCCATGCCTGGTATAATATATTGGAGGCAGTATCTCCAAGTCCGTACCCGACTTTCTCAAAAATAGATAGTTTTCCGCCTAATTTGCTAAAGTCCGTGGTCGTGGAGTTTGATGCGGGGACCTTTGTAACCGGATTATTGCTGTCTTCCACTGTGATTTGTTCTCCTCTGGTATATTTAAGTTATAATTACGGTAAAGCCACTAATATAATCGTTTTTTAAATTCAATCTTTACTTTTTTGTAAAAAATCGGATTTCTCTGTAGTTATTCTTCCGCAAAAGACAAACAAAGATAAAACCGGTGTTTTTTCTTGCACGGATCAATCACTAATATTATCATTGTATATAAATTGTAACTACTAAAATAATAAGCAATGTTCACCGGACTTTTAAATCCCATCTCTTTTTTATATTGTTTAATGAAGGTTAACTATGATTAAAAACAAAAGCATTATTATTTTTCTGACAGTTCTATTATTGAACATCTGTACTTATAAAACTGCACAGCCAGCAAACCGGTACATAATTACTGACTACGGTGCTGTTGCTGACGGACAAACACTGAATACCACAGCTATCCAATCTGCGATTGACCTGTGTGCGTCGCGAGGAGGGGGCACGATTGTGGTTCCCGAAGGAATATTCCTTAGCGGGGCGATCTTTCTCAAACAGGGTGTCAGCCTTTATATTGAAAAGGGTGGTGTTTTAAAAGGTACTGTTAATCCGGATGACTATCCCCAGGTATTCACCCGTTGGGAAGGTGTTGAGTGTGAATGGACTTCAGCTTTAATCAACGCTTTTGATATGACAGGTGTGCATTTAACCGGAGAGGGTACTGTCGACGGTTCCGGGGATCAATGGATGAACCGTTATCCCAGGTACAGCAAGGAACTGCAGGTTGGCCGGCCGCGCCTGATTGCCATTCAGAACTGTAGCGATGTACTTGTTTCCGGATTAACTATAAAGAACCAGGCGTGCTGGGGTTTGTTTATTCTTTACTCCAGGGATGTAACCGCAGAAAATCTGATTATCCGTGCCGAACACAATATTATAAGTTCCGATGGAATCACTATAGATTCCGGCGAGCGGATACGTATTACCGGATGTGACATTGACGTAAACGACGATTGTATTGCTGTTAAATCCGGAAAGGATGAGGACGGGCGACGGGTAAACAGGCCATCCGTGGATATCATAATCGAGAAGTGCCGGTTCCGTTACGGACACGGCGGCGTGTCTATGGGGAGTGAGATGTCAGGCGGTATTCGCAACGTAGAGATTCGAGATTGCATTGTGGAAGCCGACAACTGGGCACCCATCCGGTTTAAGTCACAACCGAGTCGTGGTGGTATCGTTGAGAATATCACCTACAGGGATATTGTACTTCAGGATACGCGCAAAGCATTTGAGTTTAACATGAAATGGCGGATGAGACCTCCGGTTAAACCGCCTTCAGATCCCCTGCCGGTAGTACGCAACGTGAACATCATAAATGTATCCGGTAAGGTTCAGTCTGTAGGAGATATGCATGGACTTAAGGATAGTCCGATCCAGAATGTAACTTTTAAGAATTGTAATATTTCAGCTCAGAAAGGCTTCATTCTGGAAAATGTTAAAGGTTTGGATCTTTCCGGCCTTAATCTCATAGTGGAAGAAGGTGAACCCATTATTTACAAAAATTCCCGCTAATTATTAAACTATATATTATGAATAAAAAACATATGATCCGTACTATAATTTATGGTTTGATATTTTTTACAGGAATTCCGCTTTTCGCATCCAATTATGATGTAAAAACGTATGGTGCTGCTGGCGATGGAAAGACAATTGACTCACCGGCTATTAATAAAGCAATCAATGCAGCAGCAGAATCGGGCGGAGGGATTGTTTATTTTCCTGCCGGTACATATTTGTGCTTTTCAATAAGGTTAAAAAGTCATGTCGGCCTGTACCTGGATCATGGTGCAGTTATTCTGGCAGCAAATCCGGATGACCATGAAGGAGGATATGATCCTGCAGAACCTAATCAATGGGATATGTACCAGGATCATGGACACAGCCACTGGCAAAACAGTCTGATCTGGGGCGAAGGCCTTGAAGATATCTCAATTACGGGTCCGGGAAAAATCTATGGTAAGGGACTTCAGCGCTGGGATACGGAAAAGGCAGGAGAAGGTAATAAAGCGATTGCCCTCAAGAATTGTCGGAATGTAACAATCGGAGATATCACCATGCAAACATGCGGCCATTTTTGTATTTTACCGACTGGTGTAGACAATTTTATCATCAATAACCTCAGGATAGATACCAATCGCGATGCAATCAATGTCGATTGCTGTCAAAATGTATGTATTTCAAACTGTGTGATTAACACACCCAATGACGACGCCATTGTTCTTAAAAGTTCATATGCACTGGGTTATCCACGGATCACTGAAAATGTAATGATTGCCAACTGCCTGGTGAGTGGATATGATGAAAATACGATGCTTGACGGCACCTTTCAAAAGACTCAGAAAAAGGCTCCGGACGGAGGTGGCGTTACCGGCCGTATCAAACTGGGAACAGAATCAAACGGCGGATTTAAAAATATCACGATCACGAACTGCACATTTGATCACTGCCGTGGTCTTGCACTGGAAACAGTGGATGGCGGGATACTTGAAGACATTACCATATCGAATATCACAATGCACGATATTACAAATGTTCCGATCTTCCTTCGCTTAGGGAGACGTATGAGGGCACCTGAAGGTATGGAAATCGGGAAAATGCGCCGGATTATTATCAGCAATATCATTGTTAATAATGCCAATCCGGAATACGGATCCTTAATTGCGGGTATACCGGGTCACAATATCGAAGATGTTAAACTGAGCAATATCCAGATACTGGTGAAAGGAGGTAAACCAAAAGAATATACGGATATTGATGTTCCTGAACTGGAGGATGGTTACCCTGATCCGAGATTTTTCGGAAAGATACCTGCTTACGGTTTTTTTATCCGTCATGTTAATGGTATTGAGTTCAATAATGTTGAAGTTCGTTTTAAGGAGGAAGATTTTCGGCCTGCATTCATTCTGGATGATGTACAGAACGCCGGTTTCAATAATGTAAAAACACAGAAAGTTCAGGATATTCCAACCTTCCTGCTGAAAAATGTTAAATACTTTAAAACCAGTCAATGTAACTCAGTGCCTGATATAAATATTGATACTGTGGAGCAGAAAAAGCTTTAATTAAAAAACTGAAAAATGAAAAATTCTAAGGTAGTTTTATTCATAATTATTTTTTTGAGCACAGTTGCCTGTAATAAAAGGCAATGGCAGAACTTTAATGACACAGGTGTGGATGAGATTGCAACCAATTTTCAATCACCACCGGTGGAATACAGCATGACTTTTTACTGGGGTTGGGACGGAGAAATCACTGAAGAAGTTATTGCCCGTGATCTTGATGCATTCAAAGAACGGGGCGTTCACATCGTCACACTGGAATCAGGTTACGATATGGGCAGTCCCTATCTCTCTGAAGGCTGGTTAGAGATGGTGAAACGAACTGTAGAACTGGCACGTGAAAGAGATATGCGTGTCTGGATTGTAGATGAAGGTAAGTATCCCAGTGGATTCGCCGGAGGTAAATTCACGACTGACGCACCTGAACTAAGGATGAAGGCACTTGTTGTAGCGGATCGAATTGAACTGGCAGGCGGTGATACATTAACCCGGCAAATATCCGAAGATATTGTAAGTGCGGTTGCAGTCAATCTGCTTGATAGCACAAATCAAATCCTCGATATACAATCCGGGGTATTGCAATGGGCAGCCCCTGAAGGTCAATGGAATGTTGTATTAATCAAACATGACTTCCGCAGTTCTCCAACACGGGCAGTTAATAATCCAACCCGCGGCAAGGATCCGAGCAACTCGCTCTGTGATTATCTCGATCCTGTAGCTACACAACAGTTTATTGAATTCACCCACGAACAACATAAAAAATATATTGGTTCTGAGTTCGGCCGGACTGTACTGGGTTTCAGAGGTGATGAACCGGATTACAGTATCCGGGGGATTCCATGGACTCCTCAAATCTTTGCTGTGTTCGAAAAGCGAAAAGGTTATGATGTACGACCGTACGTTGCCTCTTTTTTCACACCACGGTTAACAGAAAAACAAAAACGGATAAAAGCAGACTATTGGGATATCTGGTCTGATTTATTCGGTGAAAGCTTTTTTAAAGTTCAGGCTGACTGGTGCGCCGGTCATAACATGGAATACCTTGTTCATCTCAACCATGAGGACAAAATGATAGAACTGGTTCGTTCCGAAGGAGACTTCTTTGAATGTATGAGTCATGTACAGATGCCCGGGGTTGACGCAATCTGGAATCAAATCTGGCCTGATAAGGTAGCGGATTATCCGAAGTATGCATCCTCAGCAGCGCATATGTTCGGTAAACCGCGAGCTTTCACCGAAAGCTTTGCAGCATACCATATACAACCGGATGTCGTGCAGGCCAAATGGGTTTTAGATCACCAGTTT
>LJUQ01000284.1 GCA_001304505.1 Bacteroides sp. SM23_62_1 | reverse complement strand
GGATTGAAGAAAACACGTTGATCTTTTTTACAAGCGACAATGGCGGGGCAACCTATACGGGGGCAACCGACAATGGTGACCTGAAGGGTGGGAAGATCACCCATTTTGAAGGGGGATTAAATGTCCCTTTTGTCATGAAATGGAAGGGCACAATACCTCCAGGTTATCAATACCATGAACCTGTATCCCTCATGGATATTTTTACCACTGCATTTTCTTCCTGCCATCTTCCGGCTCCCCAGGATATTCCTGTTGATGGGGTGGATCTGATTCCTTATTTATCCGGAGGGAAATCACAACCACCGCATGAATATTTATTCTGGCGAACTGATTTCAATAAGACCGTGCGAAACGGCAGGTGGAAGTTAATTGTTAATACAAGGGATAATATATTGTTTTTGTATGATATAGAAGCCGACAAGCAGGAGAGATATGACATGAAAGATAAATATCCTGCGATTGTAGAGCAGTTACTTACCAACCTGGCAGAATGGGAAAGTGAGCTGAAGCCTCCCTTATGGCCGGCTGTGATGGAGTATGAGGAAGAGATTGACGGGGTAAAGATGCGGTGGGCGTTTTAGGGAACAGATAGAGAATTGGGTATTGCGGATTCACCCCCCTGCCTTTACTGCCGTTTCGGCAGGCGGAGATTTGCAGTATTTCGGGACCGGGAACCAGAGTATGTTTGAGAAAGAATATTTTTGGAAAATTATTCCAAAATTATCGGATATTTTTAGATTAATATTCCAAAATTATCTGGTTTTAATTTTAAAACCGCAACTATTGGTTAAGACTACTGCGATTTAAAATATTTTAATTTACATTTAGACGTCTAAATGTAAAATATACTAGCAATCAATTTCTTGGTTCTTGATCTTAACCGGTCTTATTTACCTGACTGTCAAATATACTATTGGAGGGATAAATCAGGTCGTGAAATTGATTTTGTATTGCCATTTGAAAATGGCAGGATAGATATTATTGAATGCAAGGTCAACCCTGATTATTTCTCCATTTATCCAGTCGGGGTATTCCGGGAACTCTACCCAAGAGGGAATAACATTTGTTATAGTCTCTATATCGGAGATCCCTATACCATCAGGAAAAATGGCATTGTAGTACATTTTACAGGCACATTTGAAAATTATCCTGAAGCAGCGGTTTAGTTTTGCTGATCTCGTTTTGGTTGTTTCTTCCTTAAATGAAGCTCACACTCGCCGGGAACCGGGAACCATTTACCCCGGTTGGCAACCGGGTTTAACTATCATCCACCTATTCAGATTCATCCGGTTAGCAACCGGATGAACTTTATATATCACAGCTTTTTGCTCTTATTGTTTCATGCTTTCCCTATACTCATCATACGCCTTATGCCCTATTCTTTCATACAGATCCCAGTACCTTTCGTCACCTTTAAGGTTTTTAAATACAGGATCCACTTTCAGCCAGGGCATTTCAGGACTGCGGTTTTGATAAGCTTTTTCAAGCCAGTAAAAAGCAGAATCCACCTCTACAATCCCGCTATAATACCAGCCGATAAAATAATCAGGACTTCCTACTGATGTTGTATCACTCATCTCAATTAGTTGATTGATAATCGTCCGGGCTTGCTGATAGTGTTTTGTTTTATGATATGCTAATGCCAGACAAGCCTGAAATCTTGGCAATAACATTTCTGGCGCTTCAGATTGTAAGGCAGATTCCAGGTATAATATCGAAGAATCATATTTTTCCAGAGAGATATATATTTTCCCCACCCATCGATTTCCTCGTTCTCTTAATGCCTCAAGAGATGTTTTTGTTGAATTATAAACCTCGTTTTTATTTCCTGAAATTATTTGTATAGTTATAAAGTCATAATAATCAGATAGTGTCGTTGTGTCTAAATAGGACAATGCCTTTTCAAAACGATTCAGTTTTATAAGAAATTCAACATATCCATCAATCCATTGCAGATTATTAGGTAAAAGTTCAATAGCTTTTAAATATTCCTTCTCAGCTTTGATATAATCCCATTTGACCCAATCATTAAACAATGCCAAACCAAAATGGGCTGTACTGTTATTCTGATCTAGTTCCAGGGCCTTTTCAAAATAGTGTGTAGCATCCCATACAACGGATTGTATTTCACTTCCACCCCCATAACAACCTTTTAAAAGAGTAAAAGTACCTGCCATGGCATATGCATCTGCATAATCAGGATCTATTTCGATGGCTTGTAAACATAAATCAATTTGTTGATCAAGTCCATTTAAACCTGTTGTATTCCATAGATACCAACCTTGTTGCACAAGTTCATAAGCCTCCTGATTGGTTGTAGGGATTTTTTGAATATTTTGCCGCTCTGAACTTGTTAAAAATGCTTTTAGATGATCTGCGATCTGCAGTGCAATATCCGACTGAATGGTTATAATTTCTTCATAAGGTCGATTATATGTATTTAACCATATATGATTATCGTTTTTTGGTTCGATTAACTGTGCTGTCACCCGCACCTGATCCCCGATCTTTTTATAAGTACCTTCGAGAATGTAATTTACCTTCAATTCATCAGCAATTTCAGATGTTTTCTTATCGGTTTTCTTATAAGTTAATACTGTATTTAAGGAAACTACTTTATCAAAGGATGCTATTTTGTAAAGATGATTGATGATTTCATCCGTTAAACCATCACTCATGTATTCCTGATCCGGATCTGCACTAAAATTCTTAAAAGGTATAACGGCTATGGATTTTTCAAAGCTCGTATCCACTACAACCTGTTTCCTCCCACCGGCAATGTTAAATAAAACTAAAACCACGATAACTATGACACAAACCAGTAAAAATCCGGAGAGTAACAATAATATCCTTTTCTTTGATTTTTTGATTTGTTCGGAGGAATCACCCGGACCTTCAGTTTCATCTTTTACTTCTTCAGACTTTGGTTTAATAATGGACTGGGTTTCCTTGTATTTCAGATACCATTTGATAATTATTGTAAGGTTACTGAGAACCGGTTTTACCTGTTCAGGATCAAACTCTTTGGGATGCGCACCGAATGTTGAAAGGCTGTTCAGGTTGTGCATGGAGGCAACGATATGAGAAGGAACGCTTCCTTCCCGGTTCAGCTTATCGATGATGCCCTTAAGGGGTTCTGTTTTGCGGGGTCTTTTTAATTCGCATTCACACAGGTCGGTAATAATAATTTCCAGGCATCTTCTTGAATAGAGCAGGGCAACATTTTCATCATCGGTTTTAATAAGGTGCCCTAATTCCTTTTCCAGGTCGGGATATGAACCTTTAAGAGATTCAAAAAGTTTCTCAAGTTCTTTAATTTCGGTAGCCCAGATTGTCATATGAAGTGATCACAACCTGAAGGCTGTGATTATGTTAAATTATTATAAATTAGAGATTTAGCCGCCAATTGTGATTTTTAAACTGCTTTTTCGGAGCAGACTCAATCTTTAAAATTGAGAGATCTGATAATATAAAATTAATATAATTCCCGGGTTAAATCCAAAAGTAATTCTTGAATTGTTCAGGATAATAAGAAACTGCAGATATGATAATCACACACCCCTGTTTTACCAGATAGAAGAAAGTTGAAACAGAAAAATTAATCAGGTTATAGGGTAAACAAATATTTTGTAAATTTATTAGAACAACTTATCATGTAAGCCTTAACCTTAATGAAATCAAAACTCATATGCTTTGGTTTACTGGTATTTGCTTTAGATGTTGTATGTAAAGGACAATGGACTAAAATAGATACTGACACTCCCGCTGTATTCAGAGCTGTAAAATTTAAGAACCAAACCGATGGACTCATACTTGGCAATGATGGGATTGTGATGAAAACTACCAATCAGGGGGAATCCTGGGAACATTTACAAAATGATCTTAATATAGAGTTTTTTGATTTTCAGTTCATGAATGACACCATGATCTATGCATATGGTTCTGATAAGATTTATATGTCAACTGACTTCGGTGATAGCTGGACAGAAAAATCTTCGCTTCCGTCTGGTGCACAGTTTGCTTATTTTCTGGATCTTGAAACAGGGTTTGCCGGAGGCAATATATCAGGATTACGCAGGACTAATAATGGCGGAAGCACCTGGAGTATTGCATGGATCCATCCAGGGGATAATGTCAGTTTTTCTAAACAGACTGATATTGATTTTCTAAATGATTCAGCAGGTTTTGCTTGTGGAAGGGTATTGAAATCAGGTTTAGGATTTTTTGGCAATATAATCAAAACTGTTGATCGTGGTTTGACCTGGTTCATTGCTTATGAGAGTCCAACAGCTTATCAGGTAACACATCCTATTAAAATAAAGATTCTTAATGACTTGTTTGTTATTGTAATTGATGATGATTTTAATCTGATCAGATCGGTCAATTCCGGCGAGACCTGGTCTGTGGTATCATTTGTTGATCCTGATCCGGAGACATCATATGGTATAACAGCTTCATCAATGTATAGTCTTAACCTGGATACGATATTGGTCTCTGCAGAAACTACTGTATGGTTAGTCAAGAGTGGTTGTGATAGCAAAAGAAAGATTTTGAGAACAACAGATGGTGGGCAGAGCTGGATTGTTCAGTACCTTGAAGTTATGGATTTTCAGGATTACGGTGCTCCATTAATGGGTGATATAACGTTTATCAATGATACTGTTGGAATTTCCGTTGGTAACAATTTGATAATGCGGTCAACAAATTTGGGAGAGAATATCCATATTCCGGATACAATTATTTTTAAAGGAACAGAAGAACATTCCCGGCCCCATTCAGGAATTAAGATCTTCCCAAATCCAACATCAGGGAATTTAACGGTTGAAATTAATAATGGTGACTTTAATGTACTCGATGTTTATACATTATCAGGGAAAAAGTTAAGAACTTTGCAATTGAACAAAATCAATACGATTGATCTGACAGCTTATCCTGCCGGATTATATCTCTGTAGATTTTCCGGTAAGAAGATATATCATCACTGTATTATCAAAACAGAGCAGTAAATATTAAATTAATTTCTTGTATTTATTAAAACCAGTCCTGACTTTTCAGGATAACAAAGTAAGATATGATTTCTTAATAATCCTCCGGTTATTATATATTCAGAACAGGGGAAATTACAAAATTCAGTGATTTGCAGGAGGATTATCGGGGGATATAATAATTTAAATAAATCCGTATAAAATGGGAAATCAACAGACTTTCTTTGATTTTGCAGCCAAAGTGGGTCTTACAAAACAGCTTGGAGGTATCGGGGCCACAGAAGAGCTTATTAAGTTATGTCACATAAGTGAAGGCAAATACGTTCTGGATGTTGGTTGCGGTGTTGGTGTGACATCTTGCCTCATTGCAAAAAAATATGGCTGTAAAGTATTCGGTGTGGATATTAATGAAGGGATGATAAAAAGGTCAGAGGAAAGGGCAAAGAAGGGAGGTATAGAGAACAGTGTTGATTTCAAGGTAGCAGAT
>LJUQ01000283.1 GCA_001304505.1 Bacteroides sp. SM23_62_1 | reverse complement strand
AAATTTTCTTCAATCGGCCTTACAGCTGAGATCCATTCTTCAAATCCGACTGCATCATTCTTATCTACAGATCCTGTCCGCCCATCAGGCAGGACAACCTGATAAAAATCTTTTTCTTCTCCCGTAACATTAATTATAGATCCGGTAACAATATCTGAAATCACATTCCTGGTAGTGGCATTATCGTAAATATCACCGGATTTTTTGATGTAGATAATACGCTCCGATGTTTTCCAGGTATCAAATTCTGTCTGGGTCATTGTCTTGATAGCTTCTGAGTCCACCCAGCCGATATATGAATCGGGTGTCTGTATAAGGTGCCAGCCATGCTGGTGCTTTAATATCTTAACAGGTGTCCCCATCAGAGCCTGTGATATCAATTCGGTGTTATGTGCCGGTGATGGTCGCATGTTACAAACACTAATGTTTATCAGACCAAAAAGCTCTTTCATATAAGGGCTTGTTACAGGCCGATGACAACCTGACTCAATAACCATCAGAATAATAGTGTTCAGAAGAATAAGCCGGCTGATCTTTTCTCTTAAAGCTCTCATTTTTTGTATTCTGTTTTCATCTCATAGTTCCATTTGTCAAAATAAAAATTCCCTTCCTGCCCGGCAATACTGCCGGCAAGATACCTGACGTCTTGAGATATTATCTGTTCTTCGGCGAAAGGAAATTCCAGGTAAATCCTTTCCGCTATCCGTGACAGTGAGTCAGCTTTATTGATTAGCTGGTCTTCTCCTCCACATATTGCTTTCAGTGAATCAGCGAGCAATCCTGTTTTTTTCAGATTACCGGCATTAAGTTCCTCTGCGATTTGTTTAAAAATCTCTTTGCAATCAGGTTGTTGTATGCAACCGGTAAATAATAACAATATAAACAGTGCCGGATATAAAACAGGAATTCTCATAAGGAAAGGTTCATAAATGTAAATTTATGAAACATCCGTGTTTCTGCAAAACCCCCTCATTAAGTGATAACAAAATCGACAGGAAAATAGATTCAACCGTTAAATAATCCTTCCCCTTGATTGCAACCCTGATAACCGCCCCTCACGATAGTCATTTTTATTTATTATTTCCGTTAAGCTGAAAATCATTTGACTTTAGCATAAGTATGGTTTATATTTATATTCACAAATTTAGAATCCCTTATGGCTGTTAATTCCAAAAATCCTGTTCATTTCTGGCAGGAACTGAAACAACGAAGAGTTGTTCGGGTTGTTACAGTCTATCTGGCATCAGCCTTTGCAATCCTGGAAGGTGTGGATATAATTTTTCCACGCATAGGATTACCTTCATGGACAGTAACGCTTGTAATGATTCTGCTTGGCTGCGGATTGATAATCGCAATAATTTTTTCATGGATTTACGATATAACACCGGAAGGAATCGTCAAAACACCTGATATGGATCAAGTCCGGCCTGAAGAGAAGCTGGCAGAAGGTGTTGTGATCGCTCCCGGGAAACCTGCAGCTTCCGGGAAAGATGAAGATCTGATTGTGCAGGAGAATAAACTGTATGCTGAAAAGATCAACAAGTATAAAAAGAAAGAGAGAATATACAGTCTGAGTTCAGTTGGTGTAATGCTTGCTGCCATAATTCTTTTCCTTTTCTCAACCGGAAGTACAATCCCATTTTCCAAAAGGGACTGGATTTTAATAACTGACTTTGAAAATCTCACTGAAAATCCTGTCTTTGATAAATCACTTTATACGGCATTTTCACTGTCAATCAATCAATCGCGGTACATAAATGTTTTTCCCAGGTCCAGGATGCTCGAGATTATGGGAATGATGAAAATTGAAGACATGACATACATTGATGAAAGAACAGGTCAGGAAATAGCAACGAGGGAAGGCATCAAAAACTATATTGTTCCAAGTATAAGTGAAGTTGGGGATAAGTATGTGCTGACTTCGAAGATAGTGGAGACCAAATCCGGAGATCTTCTTCAATCGGTGATATTGGAAAGTGATGATCAGCAAAGTATCCTTGCAAAGTTAGACCGGATGAGCAAAAAAATCCGGAGGACCCTTGGTGAATCAAGATATCATATAGCAACTCAGGACAAACCCCTGGCAAAAGTAACTACTTCATCATTGGAAGCGCTGAAGCAATATTCCCTGGGTATTGAGCGTAATTGGCTCTCTGATTTTACGGGTGCCGTAAATTATTATGAAAATGCCTTGCGGATCGATTCTGGTTTTACAGCAGCCAGAGCATCTCTGGGGAATTTACTTATTGAGAGGTTTAATCCGGTAAGAGGAGAGGAATTATTGAGTCAGGCAGTTAAACAAGTTGACGATCTTACGGATTTGGAAAAATATGCAATCCTTGCTCTTCATGCTGTAAATGTTGAGAATGATCTTCCAAAAGGTATTGAGTATACACGAAAGCTTACCAGACTATACCCTGACAATCCGACATTCCATAATAACCTGGGCTTGTATTACGAGAAGTCAGGATCAATGGATGAAGCTCTGGGAGAATACAAAACAGCCATACAAATAGACCCGAATCTGGTTTTGACTTACGGAGGTTTATTATGGACTTATCTTACAAAGCTGGGAAACATTGATTCAGCATTGGTATGGTCAGGAAAAATGATAGCAGATAATCCTCAGAATGCATGGGGCTATTTCTACCTGGGATCAGCTTACATTGCCCTTGATAGTATTAATGAAGCGGAGAGAGCCTTTCAGAAAGCACGGGAGATCAATCCTTATTTACTGGAGAATCAGTACCGTCTGGCCCATACATACCGGATGCAGGGCAAATATAAGGAAGCAATCAGGATACTGGAAAGAATTCTTGAAATTAACCAGTATCAATTCCCCGCTTATTGCGACATAGGTGTCAATTATAAACTATTGGGTGATCAGGTAAATGCTCATAAATATTTTTCCTGGTTTAAAGATACAGCCACCGGACCATGGCTGAAAGAATATCCGGACCTTGCTGAAACATATACTACGATAGCTGCAGTAACAGCATATATGGGCGATATGGAATCTTCAAACGAAATGTTACATAAGGCACTTGAAATAGATACAACGCTTCACCAACGATATGCTGGCTTATACTCTATACAGGGAAAAATACCTGAGGCTATCGATCAGATAGAAAAAGCCCTGGAAAAAGGCTATCGTAACCTTACATGGTTAAAAATGGATCCCGGACTTATGGTGTTACAGAATGAGCCCAGGTTCAGGGAATTGCTGAATAAATATTTTAATCAAAAATGAATAAAATGATGAACGATTCCCGGTAATCATTAATAAATTTTCAATACGGCATAAAAACTCAGATAAACTATGAAAAAGATTAACGAACAAGTAATTAAAGAAGTATCCCGGATCAAAGGCCGGCGCAATTTTATAAAATCTATCTCTGTTGGTGCGCTGGGTATTGCCGGACTGGGATTCTCTCTTTCGGAGAGTGAGGTCAGCAACAAGAAACAGAAGATCCGCACAAGAACCGAAAGGTTAAAAATCATGGCATCAAATAGCTATGCAGTAAATCAGTTGTTCAAACGAAGACAGAGCGGGCAACGGCCTGAACGTCCGGAGACCCTGCAGCTAAAGAAAAAGTACAGGGAACTTACACTGCTCGACTTTCCCCAGTTCACAAAGGATACCTATCCTGGAGTTCCGGTTATGGATCTCTGGTCCTCTCTTTTCGGTGATGTTACTGATGATTCCATGTTCACCCGGATTGAAAGAAACAACCAGGTCCGCATCGGTGAATTTGATCCCTCAACCACATCTGCAAAACGTTATCTCGATCTGCTGGTAACAAAAATGGTTTCAGCCGGGGTGATGGCATCCCATATTTCCAATAATGCTCCCAGAAACATTGCTGATCTTGATGAAGAGATGCGCAGAGAGGGGATCAGGGTTGGAAAATTATGGCTTGATGCTTCAAAACAGATAGGCGTCAGATCAATGCGCGTTAATACCGGAGGGCCACGGATAATCCCTTTATCAGTTATTCAGGGAGGTTATCCCCGTAATGAGGAGATAGTACCATACCTGAAAAATGCAATAGAATCCTTTAAGGAACTTGCAGATTATGGTGAAAAATCAGGCGTTAAAGTCACAATCGAAAACCACTGGGGACTAGCAGCTCATCCCATGAATATTATAATTATTCTTAATGAAGTTAATAGTCCTTATTGTGAGGCTTCACCTGATTTCTGCAACTGGGAGCATGAGTATATGCTTTACCATGGTCTGGGAATTCTTATCCCGAGGGCTTCTTCAATGGTTCATGCAAAACGGTGGACCCGGTTTCCTGATGTTGATATAGCCCGTTGTGTGAAGATTCTGAATGATAACAACTATAAAGGTTATATCTCCTTTGAATATGAAGCCGGAGGTGATCCCGTTGAAGGCACCATTAAGTTAATGAATGATGTTGTTGATGCACTTGTGTAACTCTATTTATAGTCCCATAAAATAATAAAAGCCTCAAAGGCTACGAAGGCGGTTATTTTAATATTGACGAAATTAATTTTTAATGTTGTATGAAGAGTACATTTCTCTCCATGATTAATAGCCCGTTAGATATTGCTGTTTAATATATTTCCCGGAATTATATTAAAGGCATGATAGAATTTTTAATTACCTGATTATGAAAAGTATAAAACTTATTATTAAGATGATGAATACAAAAATTGGTATTAACTCAAAAATCAGAACA
This sequence comes from Bacteroides sp. SM23_62_1, assembly GCA_001304505.1. Classification (GTDB taxonomy): domain Bacteria; phylum Bacteroidota; class Bacteroidia; order Bacteroidales; family SM23-62; genus LJUQ01. The sequence continues at coordinate 816 of LJUQ01000283.1, read as the reverse complement.
GGGATGAAGCTCATACTACTGTTTGTAGTTGTTTCTATTATCCTTGTAAAATGTGGTGCTCCGTCAGCAGATTATTGGCCGGACATTGAAGCCGGATTTCAAAATCCACCTCAAAGCGCCAAACCACGTGTCTGGTGGCACTGGATGAATGGCAATATCACCAAGGAGGGCATTAAGGCCGACCTTGAGTGGATGCACAGGATTGGAATAGGAGGTTTTCAAAATTTTGATGCGTCACTGGCTACACCTCAGATTGTTGAAAAGCGTCTGATATATATGACTCCGGAATGGAAGGACGCATTTCTGTATACTACCAGACTGGCAGATTCTTTAAGGTTGGAAATGGCTATTGCAGGTTCTCCAGGATGGAGTGAGAGCGGTGGTCCCTGGGTACCACCGTCACAAGCAATGAAAAAATATGTCTGGAGCGAAATACGTATTACGGGCGGGCAGCCTTTTTCCGGCAAATTACCTCAGCCTCCGTCAACTACCGGATCATTTCAGAATATCTCCGGTTTCAGAAGAGGCTTCGGTATTACAGCTGACGAACCTCTCCCCGATTTTTACGCTGATGCTGCAGTAATTGCTTTTCGTATTCCTGAAAACGATTTATCAATGATTGATTTACAGCCAGCAATAACCTCAAGTGGCGGCCAGTTTGATCTCAGGTCACTTGTCGATGGTGATGTAGCACAATCAACGTTATTCCCTGCAGCACCCGCCGGTGAAAAATCTTGGGTTCAGTTTGAATTTACTAATTCAACAAAAATCCACGCGTTAACACTGGTGACCGGAGGGGCAACTGGCAGAGGTTAT